>CAZTCE010000001.1:0-20070 GCA_964612205.1 uncultured Eubacteriales bacterium
CCTCCGTATGTAATTTTTTTAATAATATAAATATAACTTTTGTCAAGCCTCAAAAGTCACTTTATCAAATAATAACAAGTTCATCTTTCTCAATAACGATTTCATCATTTGAAAAATATGCTTTATATACCGTTAATTCATTATCCGGCAAAGTGAAAATAGGAAAGAAAAGATATTTTGATATTTCTTTTGCACAATCCATTATTGCATTTATATACACTTTATCGGCATCGGATAAGTTTTTTGAACCAGAAAAATGTGTATGAAAAAGTCCTGCAAAGTCTATATCATCTTTTGCCCATTCTTCGATTTTTTCATTCAAAAAATCCACATTGGGATAATACTCAAATCTGCACATTGTGTTCTCTTCGGGCAAATCGGGAATCATATCTGTAATAACTCCATCAGCCGAAGCACCCAAAATACCACCGATTTCCGAATTCTTGTTATTTGCGATATGTACAATTTTATCAACAATTTCTTTTTTAATTTTCATAAAGATTCATCCTCTTAAGGCTCCAAATGTGTCTTGCAAATCTTTGAAACTCCTGCCAAGTTTTTTAATACAGAAACCGCTTCCTTGACCGCAGCTTAAGAGATATTATCAAAATCATCCCCTACGCATACAAGATACAGGTATAATTTACATTCTTTATATCCACTACCGTCTATTTCGCATTCATCGTAAGTAATGAAACCTTTTTCCGGCAGACAAGGCACTATTTGTTCATAGCAATTTTTCACCAGGACTGCGACTATTAGTCCGTTGCGAACAATTATCGCTTCCACATCCTCGTAATCTTGAAGTTGACAACTATAATCATACTTATTTTTTCTGCGATCCTGAAACTTCTTTTTCAAATATAACCCATTTGCTATTCGAAAATATTTCATCTGCTCTTCCAACGAAAGTCCTTTAAGCAAATCACAGAAGCCGTCGGGATAATTTAAATCTCCGTGTAATTGCTTATCATATTTAACAAAATTCACTTTGCAACAGCCTTCCTTAAATATTTTTGTACTGTTCTGTACAAATCCACATCGCTGTCTAACGCCGCACAGCATATATGGCTTCTTATTCTTAATAATTTTGCCGTCAGTGTTAACATAAATAATTGAGCCTTTAGACTACCTTAACAACCAACAGCAATCATAATTTCTACTTTAGACTTTGCTTGAATATATTTATTCCTCGATATTATTAATAACTTTATTCCAATGAATATAAAGGTAATACCCAACGTTTTGTTAAGTATAATTTTAAGTCCCGCCTTCTTTTTAATTTGTGAAATCAACAATATGTGCAAAACCTTGTTTTTCAAACTTAACAATATTATCTTTGATTTTTAAGATAATCGCATTGAGCTTTTCCATACTTACCGGAATAACATCGTCTTTTTCAAAGAACCTTTCATAAAAAACGCAGCCATCTTCTATTGAAAAATTATCAGCATTTAGTTCTGTGGTATCAACGCCATCTTCAAACAAAATATTTTTCAACCGTGCCGAAGCTCTGATTCCGTCGGAATTGCTTGAAAAATCCAAAGTAACGGTTTCCGAAAATGTACCGTAAACGTCATCTTCAAAATCAAATCCTATTTCAATAACATTATCCGGTCTTGAAAAACCGACTATATAATAAAACTCACTTTTCACCATAGACAATAGCAATATTGCATTGTTAAAGGTTTCTCTTTCTACAAATGGCGTTTCTTTTAGATTATGTAATACCTTTCTGTCCATTAAGCACCTCTTCTTTCGTTGTCTGTATATTAGCACAACAAAAGTAATTAGGTGTGTAAACCGTTATTCATCGGAGTTATAATTTCCCTTAGGCTCGTTCATAAACGAATAATCTATAATATTTTCAAACATCTCATACGGCTGCGATGCCAAAAGTGAGAGCATTATAAGATTTTCAAATCGGTTGCCGGGATAAAGTCTTGACATTCCGCAACGCAAAAGCATATTATTGCACTCTTCAAGAAAAATATAGTAATCATTTACAGTACAACATTCTTTTTCTTCGAGGTATTGCGAGAACACATAGAATTTCATAAACACCAAATCCTTGCGTGTTACGGTTTTTTCCTGTTTTATCAAATCCCACAATCTATCGCTGATGGGCAAATTCATAGTTATGCTTTTCGGTAATTCCGTGGTTTTCACCTTGCTAGGGTCTTGTCCTTTTTCACCGTTATAAATATTAATAAAATCGTTTCTTACAGTTGTTTTTTTTGTTTTTTCACTAACTGTTTCAAATGTCGCTCTCGGGATACAGGCAAGCATTTTTTCAGCAAGCTGTTCGGGATAGATAAACCTATCGTCCGCAACAGAGTTTTTCGCTTTACCGCTTTCTCTTGACAATCTACGATGTTCTATCCATTCTTTAACATCATTGAGGTCAACTTTTCCATTTATGTTATCGGTGTGCTGTAAAATGTTGTCTCCCGCTTTTTTGTATAACTGCAAGAACTCCATATAAGCAGTTTGTGAAAACTTATGAAAATTTGCAATATTAGCTAAAAGGAACTCCATAAGTCCATCAACGGTATCAATCTCTTCTGACATTTTGGCTCTTGCAAAAGATGTATATTGCTCTTTTTCTTCATTAACAACATCAATGCTCTTGGATTTATCATCGAACAATTTGCACAATTTAAGGTATTGGAAATAACTATTAAACTCTTTGTGCGACTGACAGAAATAGGCTATTATTTCTGTGGGTTCTCTGTAATTGTATGTTTGCTCCGCCAAAACATCTGTAAGAAATTTGGATGTATATTCATTGTTCATGTGCAAAGCAAAACTCAACAAAAACATTTTATCCCTAAGACAAACAGTTGTTGCTCTAAGCTGTCTTCTCACTTCGGCTCTCGGAATAACAAGCGTTAAGTTACCGTTTTCATCACGGTTATATTTTTTATTAATGTAATCAAACAGTTCTATATATTCCGAAATATCGTCATTTTCTATATCGTAATTTTCATTTTTTTCAGGATCGTAATCTTTGGTAACAATAGTTTTTTCGGGCAAATCAAAAATATAACAGTGCTTTTCAGAATCGTATTTTGCCTCAAGAAACTCGCAAATATATCTTCTCAAAGCCAATCCCAACGGCATTGAAAAATGTATGTCTTTCAGATAATCAATAATTTCGGGAACTTTATTTTCCAAACTTTTAAGGTCATCTTCAATTTCGCCTATTTTTTCAAAACCCCAATCGTTAATTTTTTGAGAAAGTTTTTTTGTGTAACCGTCTTTCATTACATCAGTCCTCCTGCGTTTCGTTTTTCATGCTTTCGGCCATGGCTCCAGTAAGTTCATCCATCAATAATTTGTAGACAAATTTGATATTGTTAAGCACAGTCTGATACATTGCATCATCGGTAGCATTTAATTCTTCAAAAAGTGCCTTAGACTCCTCAAATGTAGCCTTGGCTAATCCATATTTCTGTCTTACCTCTATATAATAACAGCCTAAATAATTCAACGATTTTGCATAATTGATGGATTTATAATCTTCCGACTCTTCTATAAGTTCATCTGCCATTAAGAAAAATTCATAACACTCGGAATATCCGGCTCCTCTAAATAAACCGCACATTTGAAGTATCGTTTCAACTCTTATCGGTGATAATTTTCCAAACCATTCTTCAAAAAGTTCAAGGTCTTTACAGGCAAACTCGTATGCATCTTTTGCTCTCTCCATAAGAAAAAGTGCAACAATAATGCCGTAGTTCGATTTTACTGCTACTTCACCTGTTTCATCATGTTTCGGAGCGTAATTTTTTCTCATATCATAGAACTGCTCTATTGCTTTTTTGTATTTTCCTTGTTTTAAACAAACCAATCCGAATTTGTTTTTTGCGCCAAAATAATCTTTTGTTCTACAAGCATCTAACGATTCAAATGAGTTTATGGCTCTTTCCAAAAGCAAAGCTGCATCATCAAAATTTTCCAAATTGTATTCAATCCAACCGACATTATTACAAACAACGGTTTCAAAATAAGTTTTTGGGGTTAATATTTGAGGTTGGAAATCAATAATTTCTTCGTATAACTCTTTTGCTTTTTCATACTCTCCGGTTTTTTCATATAAAAGAGCTTTATTGTTCAAAACAAATGCAAAGGATTCTTTTGGCGCATTATTATCGTTCAAAATCTTTTTACTCATATCAAAGTCTTTTGATGCTTTTTCCTTATCGCCTAAAAAATGATAATACAATCCTCTATCGGAATATAAAGTGCTTAAAGAATATGCTGTGCTGATGTTTTCGTCTGCGCTGTTAATACCATTGGTTATTTCCGAAAGAGCTTTTTCATATTTACCTGTTCTGAAATGAAGTCTGGCAACGGTGCGAAAATATATCACAAATAATTCGATTGTTACTAAATTAGTATTATCAAAATCATTTGTGATAGTTCTAATTTCGTTAGCATAAACAAAAGCAACATCAAAATCGCCTCTTTGCTCATTTATCATTAAAAGCATCAAATTTGCTACAAAGCACCCATGAAAATCAATGTTTTTTCTATTTAATAACTCTATACACAGTGGTTCAATTTTGTTATACTCACCCAATTGACACATAATGTTCCCAAATGCAGACACAAAATCGGATAAAAATTCGCTTCCGGAATATTGCGAAAAGTCGATCTCATCAACCAAGTCCTTTGCTTCATAAATTCGATTTTGTTGCAAATATAAAGATGCCAAAGCAAAAACTGCTTTAACATAGGTGTATTCATTTGTAAAGTAATTATCCTTGCAGATTTTTATTGCTTCTGTTGCAAATTTCTCTGCATCGTTTAAAGACCCAAACAACCCCATCACATTTGAAACAGCGGATAACAAATCAACCATCTCCACTGAATTCTTTCCGTATGTTTGTTCAACGAAGGCGAACGCCTCACTAATTGAATGTTCGGCTTGCTCTTGTTGTCCGTTCAAAGCATAAAGAGTCCAGATATCTTTCCTCAAATCTTTGTATTCGGGTGAATCTTCTCCTAAATCTTCTCTCAAAACAGTTAACCCCGCTTCTGCCGCCGAAAGTGCACCTTCGAAGTCATTATTTTTAATCTTTTTACTTATTTCATATAACTCCTCCGATTCTTCATCAAATTGTTGGTATTCATCATACACCTTTTGATATATGGGAAGTTTATCTTCCCACCCGAGAGTTTCGCATATCTCAATCAGTATTTTTGCGATACTTACAACGTTTTCGTTCAGTTCGCATATCTTTGAATATTCTAAGGCTTTTGAATACTCATTATAAGCCTCAACATTATTATTGTTCTCTCTGTAACATTCGCCTATTTTCATAATTGCTTCGGCTACTATCCAATAAAATTCACTTCCATTCTCAGCATCTTCTTTTATAGCGCACTTATAATATTCGATTGCCCTGTCTTTTGTGCCGAAATCCTGTTCAACTTCACCTAAGAAATAGTACAAATATGTTATTAGTCCGTTTTGATATCCGTCTTTTATCTTTACCGTTTCGCCATCATCAATAATCTCGGTTTCAGGGTTGGCAGACACCGCAAGTTTCAAAGCTTTTTTCAAATACTTCTTTGCATCCATCGGCTGATACACATGTGCATACATTCGACCTAATTTAGCACTGATTTCCGATTGCTTAAAATCGGATTCAAATTTATATCTTCTTTCCAAATGTTTTGCACATGCAAGCTTATTGAGAACGATTGAAAAATGACAGTATTCCGGATTACAAAAGTCCTCCAAATAATCCGCAAATTTATTATAACTATCCATTCTTTGGAGTTCGTTATTCACGGCTAACAAATCCGATACAATCGGGTGCATTGTTATAATGTTTTCGTTATTTTTATCAATCCAGCCCAAGGAAATAATATTTTCAACAGATTGCTCACTAATATTATCGGTGTCGCAATTATGGATGAAATCATCTAAGCCTATTCCGTTGGGAGAAATAAGCGTTGCATTTTTAAGTATTTCTTTTTGTGTCACATCCAAACTGTAAACACTGAAAATGGTCATCAAATGTGCGTTAATTTTGTTGTATGCTTCAACCTCTTCGGAAGAAAAATCGTATTCGTGAAACACTTTATCTTCCACACTGTCAATTTCTTGTTCTTCAAGCCTTTTAAGCATTTCACACGCAGAGATGCCCGATCTTCTCATAGCGTTAGCCATAAGCACAATAATCAAAGTGTTGTAATCAACATATTCTATAATGTTCTCGATTACAGTATCGTCTGTTTCGATTTGCTTTGAATGAGCAAGAAACAACTGTTTACAATCTTTCAAAGACAGTTTCGGCAAATTGTATGTCTTACTTTCATAATACTCCGCCGCCATTGCACATCTCGTTGTAAAAATCACTTTGAAACCATCACTGTCATTGGGAAGAAAATCACGCAAGAACTCATCGAAAGTTACATTAAAATTATCAACAATTATCAAAGTTTTACTGTCACTTGAATGTAAAATCTTATTCTTTTCTTTATAAAGTTCATCTGCATTTTTATAATCTTTATCATCAACACCGTTAACGGGCATCGTTGCAACAAGCGTCTTTAAGCTATCTGTATACCTCCAAAACTGAACGGTATGATATTCTTCTTTATACTGCTCGGTAAACATCTTTGCAATTTCAGATTTGCCAAGACCTCCTATGCCCTTAACAAATACATATCCGTCACAATCAAGTCTACGCTTAATCTCTTTAAGTTCGGTTTTTCTTCCAACGCAATATTTAGACGGCTGCCATTTAGGCAAATTGAGTAAATAAGGTTTTTCCTCGCTTATAAGAGAAATGATTTTTTCAAGCTTGTCCTTTAATTCTTTTGTGGTTTTGAATCTTAATCTTTTTGAAATTTGAACGGTACTTTTGAAAAGGTCTATAATCTCGCTTTTTGCTTGAGGAGAAATACCTGTAAATAATTCATTTGTATCAATATCATACTTACTATCATATGACATCTCATAAATTTCGGGAGGTCTTTTAAATATTTTTAAGAACATCATAGCACCGATTTCAAAAATATCGGTTTGAATATCAATTTCATCTAATCTGTAACCCTCAAGTTCCGGCACATAATAATCTTCCGGTGCGGGTATTCCATAAACCTCACATGTTTTCAACTTTTCAATAGAAGTTAAACTATCATAATCAAAAAGTTTCACGAGCTCGGTAACATCGTTTAACATCAAAATATTTTTAGGCTTTATATCAAGATGTAAAAATCCCGCATTATGGTAAAGTTCAACCGCTTTTGTAACAGAAAGCGCAGTTTTAAAAAACGACAACAAACTTCCATTGTCGATTTTGTCATAGGTTTCACCATAATCACGGGATGTTAATGTATAGGCAGTATTATTCCCCTCATAAAGACCGATTTGCACAGGATGAAAATTCGATGCTAAAGCATTATCTGATAAATACTCGTTTATGTATTTATAGTTATTTTTGAATTCGCACAATCCGTCATCGAATATCTCTTTAACATCATCGGGGATATTTATCATAGTTCCATTGCGTGAAAACCCGGCTTCTTCCAAAAACGCTGGGCAATACTCTTTTAGCACACCTCTGTGAGGTATGTCTCCATTCTCAAAATATGTAACATTATAGGCAACACAACTTCCACCGGCACCGAGCATCTCATCAATCAAAAAGTCCATAACTGTACCATTTGATTGCAAAAATACATGTTCATTTGTATGCATAACTCGTCCCATAAGTCGTCCTACCTCTTATTTCCTTTACTTTTTAAGTTTTCGTTTGATTTTTTTGCATCAATGTTACTTTTTTCAACGCACTTTCTAAATCTTTGTGCCGGAGAATCGTTTCTCGTATTTGTGGGAACAGGATATTTCGTATCACTATTCCTTATAGCTCCGCTTTTATAACCACCATCAGTTATAACCTGTGTTCCTCCACCTTTTCGTGGTTGTTGCTTTTGATCCAACTTTTGAAACTTTGGTTGTGAGGCAATTTTCCCACAAATAAGGTTTTGATTTTTATCTAAAACAACTTTTGTTTCGTATTTTGCAGAATTACAGTTCGGCAATGCCCCATTATTAATTCTTTGTCCCGGAGTTTTACCCAAAGATTTTTCGGATACGAAAACACCTGACGAACTTTGTGTTCCATGTGTGACTGTAAACTTTTCTCCTTTTTGCCCATGTCTTACTTGCATAGTCTGACTACGGTCGAAAGAGTTTTTTAACGAAGAGCTATCTTCTTTGCTTAAGCCTCTTTGCTTCATTAATTTATCGAAATTTTTTGATGATAATTTCGTATTCTTTGTTGTTTCTCCCTTTTGTCTATATCTACTACTTTTAATTGATTCTCTTGTATTATTTATATTATTGCAAATTTCTGATTTACCCATAACTTAAACACCTCAAAAGCAGTTTTTAGTTATTAGCTCACTTTAAAATCTTTATGTCCCGCTACATTGACTGCATTAATTTGATACAGTCAATGTAGCGTTGTGGCATTTACTTGCTGATTTTAATTGAATAATCGCAAAGGTTATCAATATAGCAAACATAAATTGTATATAATGTGCCTGCAGTTAATGATACCGTTCCTTCATTGTTTTCTCTTAAAACTCTATTGTTATTTGCATCAAACATATAGATTTCAACATTATATTCATTTGTTCTGTTTGATGCCTTAACAACATAATCTCCTGAAGAACCGGGAGTGAATGTATATCTGTTTTCTTGATTTACATATTTAATTGAATCGCTTATGGCTTTACCGGCTGATATGGTCTTGACCTCATTAGGCACTCCAATCACAAGATTGTATGAACATAACTCTGTATCATATTCAATTTCGATTCGATATTTAACATCTTTTTCCATATCTACGGTACCGTTATTGGTTTCTCCGACAATTCTATTGTTATTTGCATCATAAATTCTCAATTGAACATTATAACCATTAGTTCTATCAGATGTTTCAAACCTGTATTTGCCACTTACGGGGGCAATATATGTATATGTATTAATCTGATTTGCAAAAGCAAATTTATCCGGAACGGTTGTTTCTTCGCCTGAAATCTCTTTAGTAGCAGAAGGAATCGAAATCTTTATATCATACTCACAAGCACCGGTAGAATAAGCTGCTCTAATTGAATAAACAACGCCTTTTTCCATATCGAGATAACCACCGTTTGTCTCTCTGAAAACTCTGTCGTTATTAGAGTTATATATTTCCAATTCTATGTTATATCCGTCCGTTCTATTGAGACAATCCACTCTGTAACGACCAGAAACAGGTGCTGAAAATGTATATACATTGCATTGATCTATGTATGTCAATGAATCGTGCAAAGTATTTGTTTCTTGTGAGAACGTTTTTATTTCATTGGGTCTGTCTATCTTAAATGTGTATGAGCAAGATTGACTATCTGTTTCTACAACTATCTTATAAGTACCATTAGAGTCCAATGTGCAAGAACCCTCGTTTGTTTCTCTGAAAACTCTTTCATCATTAAGATTGTAAACACTTATGTAAACATTATAATTTGCTGTTCTGTCATTGGCAGAAAATCTATAAACACCGGAATTTTCTGTTTTTATGTAGTACTCTTTGGCTGAATCTTGGTAGACGACATCAGTAACTGTATCTTCAGATAGATAGTCATAATTCGGAGAAAATACATCTTCATTATTCTCGTCATAACTACTTTCATATGAAGAATCAGAATCCGTTATATCATTTTTCTTGTTATCGTTAATATTGCCGACAACTGAAGAAATAACGGATACCACAATTATAAAAGCAATAACCCCGACAACGCCATACGATATTTTCTTGTTTTTTTGAACAAAAGCCTTGATGCTTTGAAAATTCAAATTTGAAAAGAAACTCTTGAAATCAAAACCTTGAACCTTATTAATGATTTCTGAAATCGAGCTTTGAACATTTGCTCCGGTTGCATTGACAACATTTGTAGAATTCTTATTAACTGCAGGACTTGTTTTTGTTGCATTAACGGTAGTTGATTGAGAAACCGGATTCATAGGCTGATTTTTGTGAATACGATTTTTTCCGGTTAAGGCAAAATAAAAAGCATCAGCAATATAATTGATTTTGTCAATATTGTATGTTGACGACAAAGTCTTGCAATATGTTTCCAAAGAACCCTCAAAATCCGAAGACTCATAAATAGTTTTAACTTTTTTGGCAAAGCCTTGATTCAATAAGCCTTCTAAAATAACAGAATCGTATTTTTTGTCTCGACACAAGTCTAAAATATTTGATTTCAGTTGACGGGAATCATCTAAAATATCTTTTCCGTATTCATCTACAACCCATTGCAAAACAGATGCTAAGCTGTAGTTTTCATTACAAAAAGGACAAGCTGCTGTTATATCTTTGCTTTCCTTTCCACATTTTTGACACTTCATTTTTATACCTCCAATTATGGTTTTCATCATATTTAAATTATTAAATTATTTTAATTACAAATAAGCATATATTTTATAAACTCGGATATAATAACTTTCTATCCGCCATCACATATTGTTCCATTTTGAAACATTGCATTGTCCAAATCGATTATTACCGGTTGCCACAACTGTTCCGTCTTTTTTAGACCTACTATATGGCAGTTACTACAAAAAATAGTAACTATATCTTTCCAATCTGACACATCATATTCTATTATCTCATTACTATAACCTGTATATGTAATCCCTGAAACAACAACTGTCCCGTCTTTTCTTAATCCCACCGTACATGCACCGCTACAATATACTGCAGTTATATTTTCCCAATCTGACACATCGCATTTTCCATGTTCGCTTTTACCCGCAACGACAACCGTTCCGTCTTTTTTAAATCCAGCTGTAAGATAAAAACTAGAGGAAACCGCAACTATATCTTTCCAGCGTGATACTTTACATTGTTTTTCTTTATTGTGACCTGTAGCAACAACCGTTCCATCTTTTTTCAATCCTATTGTATGAGAGTTATCAGAAGAAACTGCTATTATATCTCTCCAACTTGATACATCACACTTTTTTTCGATATTTTCACCAGCAGCAACAACCGTTCCGTCTTTTTTTAATCCTACTGTATGATATGTACCACAAAAAATTGCAATTATATCTCTCCAGCTTGATATGTTACATTGTCGCCAATGATTATCGCCCGCTGCTACAACTGTTCCATCTTTTCTTAATCCTACCGTATGTTCCTCACCACAAGAAATTGCAATTATATCTCTCCAACTCGATACATTACACTCTTTATGTCCATTCCAGCCTGTAGCAACAACTGTTCCGTCTTCTCTTAATCCTACTGTATGGTGCTCACCGCAAGAAATGGCAATTATCTTTTTCTTTTTATTGGTATCCAATCTTATGCTCTCATTGTTTCCTGTTGCACCAACTGGTCTGTTTTTTTCATTATCATCTGTAGAAGCCACCGTTCTGTCCACATCCGAACTTACGACCCACTTTTTTTTACAAGATGTAAGGGTAGTTGCTTTTTGGGGTATGCTTTCGTACTTATGTTCAGAGACATTTCTCGGCTTATTCGAAGTTTCTTCCTGCGGTTTATATGCCCAATCCACGCTGTATACAAGCCATGACAAAACATTTCTTGCCGCATTCTCATTAAAAAAATATTGATTACACAATGTCGTTTCAGACTTTTTTACAAAAATCTCTTGTTCATCCGTAACTATATTTGAATTTTCAGCAAATTGTGTTACAATTCCGGATTCCGCACATATCTTCAAAAGTCTTTTTTCGTTTTCCAATCGAGGTGCTAAATCACTGACATAAGCCAACAATAAAGATGTATTCTTGTACACCTCTATTCCGTATGTATCCACAATATATCTCAACACCTCTGATATATTAGTAAAATTCTTGTTTGCTTCGAATTCAAGTTTTTCTCCACAAAAGGACAAATTATCGAAGCGATTTTACTATTCCACTCACTTCCACATTTTTGACATTTCATTAATTTTACCTCTGCAGTATTATTTTTCTCACCTGTTTTTATCCAAATCCACCCAGAGTGCCGGTCTTACACCTCTATTACTTAAATAAACATAACTTCCGCTTATATTTATTTCACCCGTTGCAGAAACAAGCATCTGAGTATCTTTTTCTCTTCCCGGATTTCTCAACCACCAAAAGGTATTATTGTTCTCATTACAATAAGCCCCGCATATTGTGGCATACGGTGTTGCTTTTATCATTAAATCATCATTATTCAAGTTGTATTTCTGCAAATCTTCATAACTCGGAATAAAAATTTTATCTTCCGTTTGTGATGAATATAAATTGTTATTTATGGGACTAAACGCATATTCTAGTTTTGTAAAATTAATACTTTTAATTTCATCTTCTGTAAATGCAGCTTTCATAAATTTATCACGTAGCCACAATCTAAGAGATGAATATTCCCAACTGTAATTTAAATTTCTTCCGGCAAATTGATGTGTATCCACACAGTACTCACTCCAAAGAAGCAGTCTATCATCTTTCTTATCCATTATCCTCCAACGAATAGGTCGAATTTGTCCGTTCGCTTCAAATGGATACTTGCCGAACTCTACGATATCTCCGACATCATATTTTGATGAGCTAATATATGTACTTTTGATGGAACTCCGTGTTGTATCAACAATCATTGTTTGAACAGTAGGAACAGACATACCACTCTCGTTACGAAACGACTCATTGCTCCAATCAAGTTGTTTTACAAACCACTCTATGGTTTCTTTCGCAATAACAGGATCCATAAAAGCATCATTATGCAGTTTTGTAACAGCTTTGTTAATCGCCAGTTCTTGCTCGGATTTATCGTTCTTGTCTATACTCATTAGATCGCTGTAAACACCCACATTTAACGCTACACGGATCAGTTTTCTTTCCCTTTCCAAAGTCGGTGCATAATCAGATAAAAGTGCTACCAACCTGTTACTTTCATTTACAGTTTCCGTTCCGTAAACATTGAAAATATATAAAAGTGCATCGTCTATTTTCGTGAAATTACTTGTTTGTACAGAAACTTTCGTATCACAAAAAGGGCAAGCAGGCAATACCTTTATTCCATTCCATTCACTTTGACAATTTTCGCATTTATAGTAAAACATAACAATCACCGTTTGTTAGGCTTTCTGCCATTTCTAATTATTTCAAGTTCTTGAAAATTAATTAATTCTTTTATATCTAAGTTATTCTTTGAAATCAACATATTATCTTCGTTGAATAATTTAACTTCGTAATCAATGTAACCGTTCGCTAATAAAACAACTTTTTTCGATTCTCTGTAAACATAATTATCTTTTTCAAAAACTGTATTCTGTTTTCGAATTATTTTCTCAAATTTCTCCGAAGCAAAGAACAAAACAATAGGCCGTCCTATTATCGTTTCGGCAGAACTAAACAACTTGGGAATATCGCTCAATTGTTCTGATAATAAATCAAATACACGGTTGTAATCATCTAATGTATCTTTTATAACTTCGGTACTTTTCCAGATATCAAAATATTCTTTAGTATCATCTATTGAAATATAATTAACATCGTCTTTCTAATTTGCTTTAATTAGAGAAATGATCACATTACATTTTAAATTCAAATATTTCATATGCTCGATTTCAAACAAAAGCCTTTTTATGTTGGATTCAAATTTTCTTATATCCTCAGTTGCGTCAACAACTAAAATAATAGGCAGTAATTTTCTACACTCCTTAACAAGCGGCATTCTAAATCACCTTTCAACATATACAGTTTAATCCAAGCCATCATTGTTATCTGATTCTAAAATAGTAATAATATCTTCAGCATCGGCAACAGGACTTCGCAAAAGATTTTTTGTCGAGTGCTCAATGTTATATTGAACGGACGCCAAACTTATGTTATTAATCATTTGACAGATAATATCCATATCGTCCGCTAAAATTACACACTTCTGATTCTCAACAAATTCCACAAGAATTTGTCCGTCTGTATCATTGTCATCAAGTCCAACAGCAAATTTCAAAGAAGCATGCGAAAACCACACGTTTCTCTTTAATTGCATCAATCCAGGTTTATACGAATCTGTCGGTTGTCCATCAGTAAACAAAATTATAATCGGTCTTAGTATTCGTTGATTATTTTCAAACTTAAGAAGCTCGTCTCTGCACAACTTTTCCGCAAGCTCTTTAAAAGCTTCCCCAAAAGAAGTTATTCCTTCCGCTTCGAGATTTTTCCATTGTATTTCTTTTATATTCATTAAACCACTAGTAATCCATTTACAAGATGTTGCAAACGAAAGTATCGATGCTTTTATTACATATTCCTCTTCAACATTTAACATACTTAAATCATCTAATGTTTTCTTCATTATTCGGTTTAATTTTTCAATTCGACTGCCTGACATACTGCCCGAAGTATCGAGCAGATATATTAAGGGACAAACTGTCATACTGCCTCTCCTTTACATATGCTTATATATTAATAATCTTTTGCCTTCCCACATTTAGGACATTTCTTGCTAAACAGTCCTTTAAATGCTCCACCACAGTATTGGCATAACCCCTGTTTTTTCCATTGATTTGCTATATCCTCCAATGCTTTACTGTGCGATAAAAGGAATCTTCGATACCTTTCACTTAACACACGACTGTCTTTCCATGTCGGAATTGTATCAAGGATTTGAACAGCCTCTCTAATTGATACAATATCTTTTTTGTTAAGTAATGCAATAGCTTTACTATATTGTTGGTCATTGAAAGCCGATTGCTTTTCTTTTTGTTCTTTTGCTTTAACCAGTCTGCTCCGACATTCTGAAATCAGTTGTCTACTATCTTTATAATCTAAAATTTTTTCAAAATTTTCAATAGCCGTTTCTAACGAAAATGCATCATCTTTTTGGTAATAGTAATACGCTTTTTTATACACGGCCTCTTTATGGGTTACTTCAAGCTGCTTAGAGCAATATTCACTTAACTCATCGGCATCTTTATATCCCCTTATCTTACCAAACATCATAATTGCCTTGCTGTATATGGTTTCATCAACATATTTATCCGCTGTTTTCATCGTATCAACAGCGATTTCATGTATTCTTTCTAATTTTATCTGTTTACATTCTTCGATTTGTTTTCTCGAATCTTCATAATCAGCAATACTTTCAAATGTGGATATTGCTTGATTTATTGTTCTTTCTATAACATCGGCATCTTTGTATGAAAAGACTTTTTTCTTTTCGTTCAAAGCCGATTCGTATTTAATCCTTAAAATCTCATTTTGACATTGTTCAATTAATTCCGTTGAATCCTTGTATGTATCAACTAAAGAAAATAGAGTTATCGCATAATCAAGTTTTGAAATATCACATGTTGCAAGTCCATCGTCTTTTACCCGGCAAGCCGACAAATACTGTTTTTCGTCGGTATTAACATCAACAAAAACAACTTTTTGAATATTATCTTTTACTATACCTGTTTTTTCAGGCTCTTTGGTTACAGGCGATGATACAGTCTTGCTTTTATGAAGAATTGGTGTTTCGACTTTGCTTTGGGACTCAGGCAAATGTTTTTCTATTTCTTTTTCACCGATTCCACGCAAAACAATATTAAGTGCATCAATAGCATTGTTTTCAGCCAAGAAAGCGTCTTCTACTAAAGATTTAAGCTGTTTCTTTATTAAAACAGTCTTAACTTCACTTTCTGATGTTCCGGCAATTTTACAAGCCGTTTCCAATACACCGTTGACACACATTATCTTAAACAGTTTTTTCTCTCTGTCATGCCAACGGACCATATCCATTATGTATGCGTTCACAAGTCTTGAATTTTTCAATATATCCAAACCTTGAGTGGCAATTATTCTTTCAATGGCATCCGAAACATCCATATCTTCAGGATTCTTTTTTTCAATATCGGCACCGCAAAACGGGCACGTTGTAACAATATTTTTTGATTCCCACTTACTTCCACAAGAACTGCACTGCATTATTCCACCTTCTTAATCCCATCCGCCATCATTAAAACCATCGTCATCCCAAACAATTTCACCGGGACAGGTATTTTCATAAGAATCTGCCTTGATTTCTACTAATAAGCAATTATTTGTGTCCAATATTCTGTCTTTATCTTTTAATAACATCTTTTCCCCTACAGAAACGGGTACGCGAACAGCGGAACTTCCCCATGAACTGTTAGAAAATTTTATTGAATTATTGTTATTATCCACACAAGCAGATAGACTCTCGGCATTTAAACCGAAAGATATTTCACGACCACTGCAATTAGCAATTTCAATCGTTTCTCCTGCATCTATAAATATTTCACAAACTGCCTCGGTACCGAACTCAACATTTACAAAACCATTTTGGGGTGTAAGTACAAAAGCTGTATCCATCGCCTTTTCAGGTAAACACGCCATTACTTGACATAATTGAATTGTCGTTTTTTTATTTATCGAAACACTTCCACTTTTTAATGCAACTTCAAAATGTATATCGCATTTGACTTCATCATCTACAATTACAGGATCTTCTCTTACCAAATTTTCTCTCCATAAGAAATCAGTTGAAATAATAGAACCGGAGGGGATTGAAACCGGAACGATAAAATCAAGCAAATGGCTAATATCTGCAACATTAAAAACGCCCTCAGGATCACCAACTACTTCTGTAAAAATATCAAGAGTAGTTTTTGAATATTGGTTTGCTAAAACCGCCACTTTTATTGAATCACAAAACCATTTATTATTCTTTATGTTCTGCAACCCCGTATATTCATACTTGTTTTTTCCATCAATAAAGAACAAAATAATGGGATATTTATATCCGACCTTATCTGTAAAAAAACTTTCCCTCGAAAGATCAACATTAAGTTTGTCTAAAACCTTAGCCAAGTCAAAGGTGGATTTTTGAGTTTCAATATAGTCAAAATCATCACTTGTAATCTCTTCAAGTGGTTTTAATTCATCAAAAGAACCGGTTACCTCATCATCAAAAAAGTATGTAGCCATTTTTATTTTTACATCTGCAGACCCATCTTCTTTTTCTTGCAACTGTATAATAAATTCGCATAAAGCATCCTTTATTTTTTCGCAGTATTCCTCATCATTACTTTTAGATGTTACAACAATAAGCGGCCATATTTTCTTGGGAAATTCATAATCTAAACTCGGCATAATAAAATATCCTTTCACGATTTATTGATTGCTCCTTGTCTTTAATTCCAATCCTCATTTGACCAGTAAACATCATCAGTTAACCAATCATCGATATATTCATTTTCAACAGGATCAACGTCTATTATAGTCTTCAAATATGCAGCATTGTCTTTTGTATACGGAATAAAACCGCTGCAACACGGAATAGGATTCGTTGATGGCTGAATTACTTCATATATAAAGTCATTGTATTCTGTAGAACTTAATATTTCATCAACGTGATATATATATCGATAATCCACAAAATCGCGTGACAAATTATTATCTGCACTTTCGAATTTTATTGCCGATATAATACACTTTGTTGACAAACGATACCATTTATTATTTGCAGCCAGGTTAGCCATATTATCGCAAATATATTGCTGTTGACCACTTAACAAAAGACAAATAATCGGAACCGCATAACCGGTTCTTTTATTAAAATATTTTTCTCTTGACATCTTTTCATTTAGTTTAGTAAAAACATTTGTTAAATCGCAAACGTTACTTTGAACTTCGTCTTCTGTAAATTCGACATTGAGATCAATATACTCCGATAATTCTTCGGAGTTATATTTAAGTTTTGAATCAAAAATATATAAAGCAAACTTGACAACATTAGGCACTTCATTCTTAGCTTTATCAATTATATATTCTGCAACTGTCCTTATTTTTTTATTAACTTTCTCATTTTTTGTGTGTTCAATAAGCAAAATAACAGGAAGTGTTTTTTCTTGCAACCATGTATCAATATTATGTACCATAGACATTTATCTCTCTCCTAATTTGCAATTTTATCCCCATTCACCGATATCCCCCATAAATGAATCGTCTGTTCCTTCTGTTACAGGATCAACCTTTACTATATCTTCGCCGTCTCCAAAACACGGAGTGCTTAAAATAAAATTTTCGGGACCGCAGGGTATAGAGCCTGTTTGATTTTGCACAAACTCCTCAACAACTATGGAATGCACAATATTGAAGTTATCCGCAAAAATCTGTGTTAGATTTGCGTATTCATCCAAGATAATCGATTCAAAATTCACTTCTTTTAGTAGTGAAGCTAAATCATCAGAAATATGTTTTACTGTAATGACAATCTTATAAGATATTTCAAACAATTTATTTTCTTTCAACTTTTCGATAAAATCTTCCGAACAAACATACCGTTTTTCGCCGTCGGCAATCATAATTATTATCGGTATTTTGTGCGGAAGTTCACCATTAAATAAACACTCTCGGCTCATATCATTGCAAAGTTGCTCAAAAAGCTGTCCTACATCAATACTCGATTCTTCTGTTTCCTCAACGTTTTCACCAAAAAAGTCATTTTCATCAATCTTGCTCAGGTCAAAATCCAATGCCTTTTCAACATTATTATTCGAAAACTTATAAAAATGGAATTGTGCATTAAAATCTGCATTTACTTTCTCAAAATCTGCCGTAAACTCTCTGATAGCATTAACTATTTCTTCCGATTTTTCTGGCATTCTCTCAACTAAAAAAATAATCGGCAAATTAACTTTCGGAATCACATAGTTTAATTCAGGCATTTTTCATTCTTCTTTCGTTAATAAAATCAAGTTCGCTTTCACACTTGGGACAAGTGCCGGTACAACGCCCTTTAAAATTACATTCATCTATTTTCAACGGTATCTCGTTAGCAGCACAATATTTTCTTCTGATATCCTTAAGATAATCGCATTTTCGCCGTTCTTGTCTGACATTTCTCTCAATAATGTTAATTCCATTCTCACGAAATAATCGCCTTATGAGAAATACAGTTTCATTCGGTAGCGGTGCAATTTCATTATGTTCTAAGTTTAATTTCTCATATTTTTTCTCGCTGTTTTTTCTGTATGGATGAAGTTCAACCTTGTCCACACCACATTCTTTCATAAACTCTATCATTTGGACTACATTATCAACCGAATCATTTACACCGGTTATTATCGGATATGTAATAATTATTTGATTATGTCCAACAAGCTCAGATAACTTTTTAATATTATCTCGAATTTTGACATTAGATAAACCGGTATATTTTTTTTGCATATTTTCATCTGCACACTTAAAATCTATATACCATTCATCAATGTATTGTATCAGTTTTTCAACCTTTTCAAAATCGGCAAAAAGGGAAGTTTCTATATTCACATTAAGACCATTGCCGTACTTTATAATAAACTGCTCTATAAAGTCAGCATACAACAGTGGTTCTCCACCCGAAAAAGTTACACCGCCTCCACTCATTTCAAAGTATATTTGATCTCGTGATATCAAATCGTACAATTCATCAACACTAATTTGTTTATACAAATTCCCAAAACGAGTTTCAGGATTGCAGCACCACACACAAGACAACGGACAGTCATGAAAAAACACAACTGTACGAACACCCTCACCATCGCTGTTTATTCGCAATCTTATTATAGTGTTTATTTTAGAAATCAAATTGACACCTCCCTAAGTGAATACAATATTCATAGAACAAACAGTCACTTCTTTTTTATTACCCCGTTTTCAAAATCACCCTCATAAACATCACCGCTTGGCCATGTAACTTTTCCTTTGCCGGTTCGCTTATCATTTACAAAATCACCCTCATAAACAGAGCCGCTTGGCCATGTATATTTTCCTTTGCCGGTTCGCTTACCATTTACAAAATCGCCCTCATAAACATCACCGTTTGGCCATGTATATTTTCCTTTGCCGGTTCGCTCACCATTTACAAAATCACCCTCGTAAACATCACCGTTTGGCCATGTTAGTTTTCCTTTGCCGGTTCGCTTACCATTTACAAAATCACCCTCGTAAACATCACCGCTTGGCCATGTATATTTTCCTTTGCCGGTTCGCTCACCATTTACAAAATCACCCTC
>CAZTCE010000001.1:20170-30086 GCA_964612205.1 uncultured Eubacteriales bacterium
CATTTACAAAATCACCCTCGTAAACATCACCGTTTGGCCATGTTAGTTTTCCTTTGCCGGTTCGCTTACCATTTACAAAATCACCCTCGTAAACATCACCGCTTGGCCATGTATATTTTCCTTTGCCGGTTCGCTTATCATTTACAAAATCACCCTCGTAAACATCACCGTTTGGCCATGTTAGTTTTCCTTTGCCGGTTCGCTTTTCATTTACAAAATCACCCTCATAAACAGAGCCGTCCTCTAGTACACATTTCTTAAATGTATTACTATCCGCATCATGCTTTTCAAAGCACTCACAACCTACTCCCAGCATTATATTTGATGAAACAATGTCACCGGTATGCAAATCCACGCTAACATCAAAAGCTGTGCAAAATGTTTCAACTATAAACAAGCTGTATTTCGGGGACAATCCACAACTGTCTTCAATCTTCTTAATTATTCTCATGACTTCAAGTTGCTTGTTTGAGGAATTGTCCGTAACCATACCGAACAAATCCTTTAATAGTACATCATCAACGGTCTTGTGAAAAATTTTCCTTTCGTTACTAACTCCGGGAACCAAATCGTCTAAAAGTGCATTAAACATTCTCGCATCCGAAAATGCTTCCGATCCACGTGTTTCGTATATTTCTTTTATGCCTTTTACTAAAGTATCTACTTCTGCCATTTTATATATTCCTCTCTTTATCCCATAATATATCCGTGTTTTATACCTTTGAAGTTTTCTGATCTCATATAAAACTCATTATTCTGCATAGATACGATCTTTTCAGGTGGTACAATAAAATCTTTTCGTTTTGATGTTGTTACTGTTCTGGATTTTTGCCGTGGTTGTGGGCAATACATTTGCATAGCACTGTATGTCTGCTCTGTTCTGTCTTTGGTATTAGCAACAGTTTCATCTATTCTTTCATATTCTCCCAATACCGCTGACCACTGACCGGCACTGACTGCCGAACTATGCGAAAAAATCAAATACTGCTTAGCCATCGCAACAACCGAAGAAAACATATTTTGATTACCTCCGCAAGCATACATCAAATCATCACAAGAAACTATTGTTCTGACATTGCTGCTTGCTCCTGTAATCATCTCTTTCAATTTTTTATTTTCCGATATATTCATCGAATCCAATATAAGCAAATATTGCATACCTTTTTGTGCAGCCAATTTAAGCTGTTCAACCAAAAAATCAAGATATACCGAATTGAAACTCGGTCCTATATCTATCGTTATAATACCGCTGTCATTAATTGTTTTATATATACTTACCGGCTGATTTGCTGATTTTTTAACTCTTATTGAGTTTCCCATCTGCCTACTCAAGCCACGCAAGAAACTGTCTATTTTATAATATTCACTTTGTCCGGTCATAATTTTAGACCGCATTGTTTGTGCGACCGAATCGCTTATTTTTCCCGCAACTACCAAACCGTCAACCCTATCCAAAATTGTATCGTGTGGACAAGTAACATAATTATTGAATGAGGCCGGTATCCTGTTTGCCTGCATCAAATCAGATACCGCTTCTAAATAATATCTCCCATTTTGTTTTACATCATACTTTTCGGGTATAGACTCCAAAATAATATCTATTGCTTCATAATCCTGCAACCCGTAAAAAGGTGAAAAGTTGGCAGAATTTGCATTGACAGTAGCCACAGAGTTACCTGCAGCTACTTGCAACACATCATTTGCCAACCTTGTGTTTTGCGAGTGTAACACAACAACGGGTAAATTGTTTGACAATGAACTTTGAACCTGTGCCTTTAACACCATATTTCTAACGAACTGTTCCGTTCCCGAAATAATGGTGTTGAGACAAAAAGATTTTTGCATAAGACCCACTGAATTAACTCGACCACATTCAGAAATCCCTTTGTTAAGCGTATTAATTTTCTCACCGGTACTGCTCATAAGAAATTTTGCAGCACCTAAAAGTGAATCAAATGTTCCCATTGTTGCAACCACCTCGCCATTTATAAAACAACGATAGCCGTTAAATACGGGGGAGCAGAACACTCTTTACCCCCGCATTCAACAGTTGAAATCACTGTTTTAAATCAGCTAATTTTTGTAATATTTCTTCTCTTTTGCTCAAAAAGCCGTTGAATCTTCCCATGTACTCATCATAAGCCTTTTTATCAGCGTCGAATTTTTCTTGTGCTTTTGTATATTTTTCTTTAACCTCATCAAATTTTTGAAGTGTTTCTAAGCACTGAAGAGCACATTGTTTCATTTGGTGTGACTTGTATTCTCTTTCAAAAAAGGATTTAGCTTTTGAAATGATATCCAAATCATCACCGTCGTCTTCAATCGAAAGTGTTTTCAGATCATCTGTAACCGATCTTTTCTCTTCGGACAACCTCTCATATTCAGCCTTAATCAGTTCAAATACCGTTAAAGACTCTTTAAGATTCTTTTCAAGAGCAACCATTTTGGGGCTACCATCAGCAGATTTAATTCTCCTGTTAACATCATCTAAAGCAGCTTGAAGTGAATTCAGCTCAGTTCTCTTTTTGAATTTTTCTTCAAACTTTTTTATCTGATCGGGATAGTAAAATCCACAAATGGTAATGTCATCGTTACTTCCATTCTTAGTCATATCAGGAAGAGTTTCTTCAAGATGTTTTTCTAACGCCTCTTGACCGTTTTCTGCACCAAACAAAAGAATTTCATCATAGTAAGAATGCACTAAGTCCATGTCCTCTGCAAAAGAATCTTCAACACCATCACTACTTAAGACACAAGCGATAACAGGCTTTTCTTCCAGATTTATCACACTAAATCTACAGCTTTCTATTGAATCAGCGTCGCATACAGAAGTACAAACATTACTGAAACATCTGTCATCCCACGGAACAGGTTCATCATACTCGCCATCAGAATACATTACGCTGCATTTGCCATCGCCTTGATGCAAAAGCAAAAGAAATTTATCCGTTAAAGCTCCTGCAATAAAAGTAGTTCCGTAAATATGTTCTAAACCAACACCTTCATCATAAGCTTGAATTGTTCTCGAACCGGACTGTCTTTTACTTTTCATAAAAGCAAGTTCTTCTTCGGTATATGGATTTTCTTTTAAATGTTCCACAGTTCTTTTTTTCCATGTTCCAAAGAGCACGGAAACCAACTGTCTAACCATGTTTTGAGCAGTGCGTTCAACAAACAGTTCTTTCTCGCGATTGTTTTCTTTTACTGTTTCACAAAAAGAACTTAATGTTTCAACGGCAATATCACAAATCATTTCTGAACCAATTTGACTTCTAAAACAAGTAGGGTCACCGTGTCCATCACCAAGAACAAAAACTAAGCAATCCTCGAACTTCTTTATTGTTCCGAAATCTTCTTTGGGAGTGCCTTTTTTTATATGGCTTTGTCCTATTACAGAATTGCAAAAATAATCATACATTATTTTTACTCCTTTCTAGGATTAATCCCATCCACCATCGTCAAAACCACCATTATCAAAGCCATCCGATGTAGTATCATTTGATGTTGTAGAATCGTCAACAACGATATTGTCGGGATTAACGACAGCGCCAAAACTATCATCACTTGCAGTTGCAGATTTTGTTATTTCACTGGCTGCATTACCGGCATCTTGAGGACGGGAAACACTGCCGATTTTACTTGCTGTAAGAGAAACAGCAACAATCAAATCCTTGAGCTTTCTAGTTTCTTTTATTTCAATAACTCCCTCAGGACTTCCGACAACTTCTGTCAAAACAGTCTTATCGGCATCACCACCAACTGCTATAGCAATCTTTATCGAATTAGCAAACCATTTATTCTGTCTGATTTTCTCGAGTGATTTTCTCCATGAATCACCGGGGTCATTAGGATATCCATCACTCATAAAAATAAGAACGGGGCATTTATATCCTATTTTATTAGCAAAAAATTCTTTTCTTGACATCTTGACATTTAATTTTTCCAATGCATCTCCAAGGTAAGTCATTCCCCCTGCTTGAATATCATTCCAATAAAAGTCATCTGTAGAGAGAAGATCATCGAATACCCATTCTGCACCTGTAGCGAATTTTAATGCACCTATAAGAATTTCAGCATCTGCATTTTCAACCGCCTTTTCTTTTAAGATATCCATCGTATCTTGAATAGCCTCGTTTACTTTTGTCATATTGCCATCGGCATCCATACTACCGGAAGAGTCTATAATATAGATTATCGGTAATAATTTTTTAGGCATTTCTTCAAATTGTGCCATAATACTTCCTCCTATTATTTCAACTTTATTGTTCCACCAAAAGCTTTAATTGTTATACCTGATTTAAACGGTATTACTTCATCGGGTTTTACTTGTCTTGATTTACCAGATGGGGTTACAGCTTCTAAAATAAGCGATGTCTTATTTCTGACACCCATTTCGCCTGTTGCTTTATTGCCTACAACGACAGCTACTGGATTTAAGGCTTCGTCTAATTCACATGAAGAAACCTGACATCTGTAAATTCTTGCACCGTATTGTGCAGCTGTGGAGTATTTTTGTATCTCGAATTCAAAAACCTGATTAACTGGAATTGGCTTTCCGCAATTGTCACAAGGTGTTGTCTTTGAATCCACAATAAACGTTTCATTACCACAAATAGGGCATTTTATAATCTCACTTCTAAAACGAACATAGCGTTTCAACCAATTGAGTTCTCTCAAACGTTTCTGAGGATTATGTAACGCTTCTTTGCTAAAAGCCTCGCAATAAGCCTCTTTCATATACCCCGGCATACATTTCCAAATATTAATAAAGCCTCTATTGACATCAGGATCTGCTTTATTACTCTTGTCCTTCGGATCAGCGATAAAAACGGGTTCACTACCATAAAGAGCGTATTCATTTTGGTTATTAAGACACGGTACAAGCCACTTCTCACCCTCAAGCGGATGTTGATGGAACATTAACATAAAAAGAATAACCGCTAATGAATGTCTATCAGTTTGAACATCCGGCATTTTTTCACCAACAACGATCTCCGGTGCCATATATCTCGGCTTACCTGCAATACCAGTATTATAACCATTAGGAGAAACATTATCGTTATCGCCTATCTTTAAATCACCTGTTGCAGGATTGATAAAGAAGTTCCCGTCATTCAAATCTTGATAACTGTAACCGGAATTGTGAAGAATTCTAAAAGCCGATATTATTTTTAAACTTGCGTCAACAGTTGCCGTAAATGACATTTTGATTCTACTGTCAGCCAAAATATTTGACATTTCAATATATCCTTCAGGACGCAAGTCCATAACATAACCGAAAGAATCCTTTCCACTGATGTTATCAAAATTCTTTGGTTCTTCTGTTATTGCTTCAGGCCACAAAAATGCAGCATCGGGCGAACCTTTGTTGACATTATTCTTAAGATTTTCATAAAAGTTTTGAGGTGTTTTACCTGCATTGGTATACCACTTCAAAGCTTTCTTTTTGCCTGCATACTCGACAACATAAACTTCACCTTGTCCGCCTGCAGCCAAAAATTTGACGATTTTAATCGGCATCCCTATATCGCTTTTAACGATATCGCCTGCTTCAAAAATAGCCAAAATTATCAGTCCTTTCTACTTTTGTTTTATTGTCATTGTCATTAAGCGTTACCTTAAAAACATAATAACCAAGGTTTTACAGATATGAATGGATTAATTTATTGTCTCTATGTCTATATAGATAGAATTCATTTTGATTCATTCTGTTTATGAGTTCCGGTCTCACAATATATTCTCTTTTGGTAGCATAACTCTTAGATGTAGATGTACTGCTTCCGGGAAATAATGAAAACGGGCTATGTCGCATCGAACCCTTTTCAAAAGATTGAGTTTCTTCTTCCTTGTTATAGTAGCCTATGGTTTCTGACCATTTCGAACAAGTTGAACCTGAAGAATGACCCAATATCAAAACATTTTCACTGTTTCCTACAAGTGTTCCGAAAAGTTTATCATCTCCCGAACAAACAGAAAACATATCGTCTCCACAAGAAATCATCTTACATTTATCGTTCTTTTCGGATAAAAACTTTTTTAAGATTTCATTATTGGCTGATGATAAATCGTCCGTCACTAAAGTCATAGATCTTCCTTTGGTAACCGCATATTTAATTTGATTTATCAAAAATCCAATCAATAAATTATTTGCATTTGATGAAACATCAATGCAAAGCACCTTATTTTGAGATATTGCAGAAGTAATGCTGTTTGTTGTTGCTTTTGTGCGACTTAGAATAGACTCACATTGATCAAACAAATCACTCAAATATGTCTCTAATTTAATTTGCTCAGACTGACCCATCATTAGCTTTGACTTCATCGACTGTGCTTGTGAATCGTTAATTTTTCCATTAACCAAAAGATCGTCAATTTTATCTAACAGCTGATTGTGTGGACACTTATTAAAAGAAATCAATGTTGGAACCGCATTTTTGCATTTCAAAAACTCACACATTCCATCTATGTAATATGAAGCGTTTTTCTTAATTTCATAATCACTTGTTGCACTATCCAATATAAACCTTGATATTTCTTTTGATGAATATCCTAAAAACGGTTCATATAACGGTTGGCGAGTATTCACACAAACAAGTTCTGAAGATGTTAAAGCCGAATTTAGGCAATCATTCAAGAAATCGTTGCCTTCATGCAACACAATAACCGGAAACCCTTGGTGATAAGCATTGGTTATAATTTGTGCAATCCAATCAGCCCTAACTCTCTTATTTCCGCCTGAAATAACCGTATTATCAATATCGACATTCGCAAGCATTTCTTCTATTGAGCTATGCTTAAGTTCAGTCACTCCACGATTTATACGATCATTCTTTTTCCTTACATGCTTGTTATAAAGAGATATGAAAAAGTTAACAACCTTCACGATTGAATTCCATATAAAACCGAGTATACTCGATAATATCTTTGTAACTATCAGAAATGTTTGCATTAATCTCACCACGCTCTCATCTGTACATATCGAAATAATATTTAAATGGTTTTTCAAAAGGAAGACCTACAACAGCCTCTCCGACCTTTAATGCTGTCATATCCCAATCTTCTACTGTATATCCATTCCTTTTTTCCTCAACAATTCGATTGTCGAGTGTTTTGTATTGTTCAAGCACAATGTTTTTGCCAAACAGTTCCGTTACGAAATTTCTCGTAGAGGTGTCATTTGCTCTAAATGCATAAACAGATGAAAAACCTGCAGCAATATTACGCCCTTTTTCTTTCCCGTATATCTCATACAATTGTTCTATACTCTGAAGTCCTGCAAAAATCTTTACACCTAAGCTCCTACCGAAGTTTACACCGTCATCGATATGTTCCAATCTCGGAAGGAGTTTAAACTCATCACAAAATAAATATACATTCCCTTGTGATTGCTGTCTGCCAAGTGCTTCCTTCAAAGCCAAGTCAAAAAGCAACGAATACATAGGTGTCAAAACCGAACCGATGGATAAATCATACTCTATAAATAATGTACGACCACCTTTTTTTCTGACAAAATCTCTAATCGAAAAAGTGCCGTGACCCGCAAATACACCGACAAAAAGTTCTTTAACAACTGAATACATTTCCGACAAAACTCCTTGTGCTTGTTCCGTTCCATCTGAAATATAAGCAAGGGTTGAAGTGAAATCAGGAAAGCAACTTAATGCATCCGCCATTTCTTCAGCTGTTCGAGTATTAATGAAATCCAACAAAACATCATTATAAAAATATTGCGTTGATGGGCTTTTTCCACGTGGTGGGTCATCCTCGTCTGCCGAAAGAAGGCATGTACAAAGGATAGCACTTAATACATCCTTAGCTGCATTAGGGAAAAAAACATTTGACGTTTTGGTTTTTGCTTCCTTGAAAAATGATTTCGAAATCTCCTGAGCATTCAAAAAATATCTTTCTTTGTCCCAACCGTCTGCAAGAATCTCTTTATAAATATTCCAACGCTGTGACTTTTGATAATACTGAGGCGAATTGCCTATAACCAGATCTCCGGGTTTTCCGAATTTAGAGTAAAAATCGCCCTTGCTATCAAAAACAATCATCACATCATCACTGGTCATTTTCTTTTTAATTTGAGACATAAAGTGATAAAACAACGTAGTTTTACCACATCCGGTTCCCCCTATGAGGAGCGAATGTTTACTGAGCATCCCTTCATCAAGAAAAAAATGTGTTACTTGATTGTTGAATTTTCCCGGCAATTTAACCAAACCATTCGTCAATGTCGGAGGACGATTACTCTTTAATACCGAACCATAAAGCAAATTATTAGAAATCATCTTATCACCTTAACGAGTAGGACCACCGGGAGTTCTTCCGTGATTTCCTTTTTCGCCATGACCACCACTGTTTGTATTCTTATTTGTGTTTGTATTCTTGGGCACACCTGTTTGTTTTACTGGGGACTTCCACTTTTCTCTAAAAGCCTTGCAAGCATCTGGATTTGACATAATAAAACAACCTTTCACAGTATATTTTTTAAATTCACTATATTTATAAAGGATCTTCATCCTATATAGTCTTAATAATCTCAACATCAATAAATGGTCAAAAATCAAATCATTGTTGTATTTGACATTTGACTTAACTGTTGTATCAACGGTAGAATCTTCTATATTACTAGTTTTTTTACTGTATTTTTTCCCAGACTGTAAATCGTATGAAATTAAATTCAGCAGCAAATTAATCTCATAGATTGTCAACTGTTTATTTAATATTGCGGAAAGTATTATGCTTTCTATTCTTGCATAAGTTTCTGCAGAAAGTTCTCGTTTTATTTGAGATAACGCGACAAGCAATAAATGCTTTGTCCTAGAATCAATAAACAAACACTTCATTTTAAATACTCGACACAAACGGATGTACAATCAAGTTCATCTATATATGTTAGCGTATATGACGATATGGGAGCATTAATATCGTGCAACGCTTTATTAATAGTAACTTGAGCACTTTCAATAGAATTAATTTTGTCAAACGCTTTAATAACTATTTGTGTTTCTTTCGATATTAATAATTTCCTTAAGCTTTCACAAAGTGAATTATAAGTGTTTGGGGTAACAATTTTTTTCTCAAACTCACCATAGTGAAGACAACGAGGCCATCTGCTTACATCCCATGTATGGTTATTTTTAATATAATTTTCAGAAACATTATAGTATAAACTTGTCCCGTTATATTTCATTGACTTGTTGTCCCAAGTAACATCAACATGGAAATTATTATTATGGTGGACAATGTTCCAAGAATGATTTTCTGTTATTCCGTTTGAATTCTTTGCTGTACCGTGAATAACCATACAAGGTATGCACATCTCATCACAAAGCAGTTTAAATGCATAAGCAAAGCCTTCGCACACCGCCACACCATCAATCAACGGGCCACAAATATTGTGGGCATTGCGAGCATATAAATCGTCCGAGTACTTAACATTTAATGCCAAAAAATCGTGAATGCTTTTTTCTTTATCATCAGAATTACTTATATTACTTTTCAAACGCTCTATAGTTTTAACAATATTTTCTTTGCGTTGTTCAATTTCATTTTTTTCGTAATAAAAATCAACACTAATAATAGTTCGCGCAATACTTCTTGAAACAGAAACCGAATTAAAATTGATATAAAACAATTCCGGGTTATCATCTTTGAGGCAGGAAAATATTTCTTTAAAATTCACACTTCTATTTATACCGTTAAATGTAATTGTTTTATTAAACTCTAACCACTCTTTTAAAATTCTCTGATAAATAACCTGAGACTCATTGTCTAATTTTGAATAAAAGTACCTTGAATAAACTTTAAAGTGCACATTCATCACTTCCTTGCCTCTCTTTTTGTATCTTTAGGATAGCATGTTTTATTCTCGCTTATGTGAAAATGGTTTTCGTAGAATAGTCAATTCAAAGAA
>CAZTCE010000002.1:0-23873 GCA_964612205.1 uncultured Eubacteriales bacterium
TAACGTTCTCAACAAGAAGGTATGTGGGCTTATCACTTTCTTCTTTGCCTTTGATAAGGTCAATAATGTTGTAATATATTCCACTTCTTTTTCCGACCAATCCTCTCTGTTTTCCTGCAACGGAGATATCTTGGCAGGGAAATCCGAAGCACCAGATGTCTGCATAGGGCACATCTGCTGATTTAAGTTTGGTGACATCATTTGCTTTCCACTCTCCTTCCGTATCATACATTGCCTCATATGAAGCTCGTGCAAATTTGTCATATTCACAATAACCGATACACTTATGTCCGGCAGATTCAAGGCCAAGCCGAAAGCCACCAATACCGGAACATAAATCAAGGAAGGTTAACTGCTTCATTCGCATCACCTTCCTTCATCAGTTCTTTATATGAAATTTTTTCTCCATCCCTGATTACATGAATGTCATCTGCCGTTCCTCTCTGCTCCATATAACGGTTCACAATAACATCCACAAACTTTTCTTCCAATTCCACGCCATAACAAATTCGTCCAGTCTGCTCACAAGCCATCAGCGCAGAACCGGAACCAAGGAACGGATCAAGTACCACACATCCCATCATGGATGAATTCTGAATCGGATATGCCATCAGAGCAATCGGCTTCATGGTCGGATGGTCTTTGGAAGACTTCGGGCGATCATATTCCCAAATGGTGGTCTGCTTTCTGTCAGAATACCACTGATGCTTACCACCCATCTTCCATCCAAACAGACAAGGTTCATGCTGCCACTGATAAGGACTGCGCCCAAGTACCAGTGCGTTCTTTTTCCATATGCAGCACCCCGATAATTTGAATCCGGCATCGGCAAAAGCCTTTCTGAAATTCAGTCCCTCGGTATCGGCATGGAATACATAAATAGAAGCATCTTCCTCCATGTTCTGTTCCATATTTACAAAAGCAGCAAAAAGAAATCTGTAAAAGTCCTCATCTGCCATATTGTCGTTTTTAATCTTTCCGGCTGTTTCTTCCACATTTACGTTGTATGGGGGATCTGTCAGGACAAGATTGGCCTTTTTCCCTTCCATGAGTGCATCGTAGGTTTCCGGCAAAATGGAATCACCGCAAATTACACGATGCTTTCCAAGAAGCCAAACATCTCCACTCTTGGCTACGGTAGGCTTCTTAAGCTGAGCCTCCACATCAAAATCATCTTCTTTGATTTTCTTGTCATGAACTTTAGAAAAAAGTTGTTCAATCTCCGGCGGTTCAAATCCTGTGATACCAACATCAAAATTGGAATCCTGCAAATCCTGAATCAGATCTGCCAGTAATTCCTGATTCCATGCACCTGTAATTTTATTAAGCGCAATATTTAATGCTTTCTCCTGCTCTTTGGTAAGTTCCACAATTGCACATGGTACTTCCGTATAACCAAGTGCCTCTGCTACGGTTACTCTCTGATGTCCCCCGATAATCGTCATGTCAGAATTGACTACCACGGGATCCGCAAAACCAAATTCCATGATAGAATTTTTGATTTTCTCATATTCCTTATCTCCCGGCTTTAACTTTTTACGGGGATTGTATTCTGCCGGATTTAAGTCCTTAATCGGCAGCACCGACAATGTTGCTGTTTTCATAATCTTCTCCTTTCCAAAATCTCTCTTTGATATAACAGTCATGACAGCAATACTTCCGGTTCTTGTTCCCATAAGAAGTAAACTCCCTGCCACAATGTCCGCATACTAATTGATAAGTGGCTTCTTTACTGTAAGTTCTGGCTTCGGGATGATTTTTCCACCACTCCCGTCTGCATTTATCTGAGCAAAATCTTTTAGGTCTTCCGGTCTTAGGTTTTTCAATCGCTGCCCCACAGTAAGAACACGCTTCTCCTCTTTCCATACGGATGCGGATATTCTTTGCCACCGTGCCAGAATAACCTACGAGATTATGATACTTGCAGTAATTTCTCACAATGTCCCTCGACAAACCTACTACTGCCGCTATGGATTTGTAGCCATTCCCCTGCGACCTCATTTCCCGTATCTGTTTTGCCTGTTGTTCCGTCATCTTTTCACATCCTTTCCAAGTACAAGCATTAAAAAATGAGTAAAAAAGCACCCTTTTTTTGCACTTTTTTACCCATTTCAATATGGTTTTTATAAACTTTTGAACGAAACTGTGTGAGTATTTTTTCTCGTATATATAATCGTTTTGCGAAAAATGCTTCTTGCTCTGCCTATCCCCCCTGCGTAATTCTGCGAAAATTCACGTTTGAGGGGGCGCCGGTCTTCCGTAGGGCAAGTGGTGGAGATTAAGATACCCCCACCCCTACAGTTTCAACATGGCTCTGAAGGCACGTACTCCATCCATAAACCCATGTTGGTACAAATAATATCCTCGCTCTGCTTCATACGCAACACGGATATCACTGTATTCGTGAAAAAAGGCTGCTTCATCTTCGGGCAATTTCTTTAGATACTCCTGTAACCTCTCATATCCATCCCTCTCTGCTCTGCACTTCTCCTTGCCCGGCCCATGTTCAAATTCATATTCATACCGCTCCATCCTGTCAATAGTAGCATCATGCAGTAACTGTTTTATGTTTCCTATCATCAAAAGTACCTCCTTAAATTGTTACGTGATACCTTACAATAAAACGGTACACATATCCAGTTAAAAATGATAAACGGGATTTACATCCTCATTCCATGTCTTACTGTCATGACACGGCTTGCAAAGAGACTGCCAATTGCTCTCGTCCCAAAACAGAATAGGATCACCACGATGCGGTTTAATATGATCCACAACGGTTGCTTTCACATATCTGTTCTGCTTTGCACATAACACGCACAGGGGATGTGCTTTTAAGTACCTCGCCCTTGCTTTCTGCCATTTGCTGTTGTAACCGCGCTTACCGCTGCTTGCTCTGTCACCTCGGTGTAGAACCTGATGCTCCTCACAATAGTATCCCTCTGTCAACTTTGGACAGCCGGGATGGTTACACGGCTTTCTTGGTTTCATCGGCATTTGCCTCTCCTCCCTTCTATGTAACGTGGCGGAGTGAAAGGATTGGAAAGCCTCTCGCCACGGGAAAAAAGAAAAGAAGCATCTCCGCTCCTTCCTGTTTAACCACCTTAATACTACCACACAAATATTTTACATTCTACTTACCAATAACTAACCTTTAACTAACCAACAACTAACCATAAAAAAACAGATGCCACAAACCAACGTAGGTCACGGCACCTGCCATTCTTAATTGTATTCACTATAAGCACCTATCTGTATCTGAAGAGCCACCGTCAGCTTCTCCATCACTTTCTCATCAACCACCTCGCCTATTTTTTCCCCAAGACAACGCTTATCCAAGGTTTCCACCTGCTCGGCAAGTGCCATGCTCGGTTTATCCAGTCCGTTTTCTTTAACGGAATAAACACATGGGTAGGAAGATATCTTCTCTTCCACACCCTCGCTGACAAAGGCACTACCGTAATCACAGGTGCATTTGCATTTGCTTTATTATTGCTCACAATAATTGCTGGTCTGAGACCGCTCTGCTTATGGGAATTGTGGTTGTTACCAAAATCAACAAAATATATGTCTCCACGCTTACACATGATACTCCCTCCATTCATCCTAAAATATAGGCTTCCGTCTGCCTGTCTCGTACTTCATACATCGCATCCAGCTCCGAAAGTGCCTTCTTTTTATATTTTGCTATCATGGCTGTTGTCACATGGTACTTTAAAGCAATGTTATCCCATGTCAGTTCTCCGCTAATCAGATCTTTCATCACACCGCTTAAATTTCCCGGAAGTGCTGCCACACTGTTTTCAAAAAAAGAAACCTCCTCACTAATATAACGATACCTGCAAAAAAGATAGTGATACCATTCATCATTTTCACGCTCCGCTATCTTTTTATAATTCATGGCAACCGATGCCGTCTTATCAGATATGCTGCTTGTCTGTACCCGCTCTCCGCTTTCCGGATGGGAAAACTGCATGGAGAGAATGATGTCATTTTCATCCACACCTCTAAACTGGCTCATCTGAAACTGAAGCACCGACAGTTCCTTTTTCATAATGCCGTATTCCTTAAACATTGCTTCTGCTCTCATTCTCTCCACCTCCAATCCTCGCTTTTACCGCAGCAATCATTGCTTCCTGCGTATTATCCTTTTTCTCAAGGGAAAGCAAGATATCTTCATCTACGGTTCCCGTGGTTATGATATGCTCTATCACAACCGTATTTTTTTGTCCCTGCCTCCATAGTCTGGCATTCAACTGCTGATATAACTCAAGGGGCCAAATGTTAGAAAACCAGACGATAGTAGAACCCCCTTCCTGCAAATTCAGTCCGTGACCTGCGGATGCAGGATGAATTAAAGCCACCGGAATTTTCCCAGCATTCCAATCCTCAATATCCTTCTTGGTACTGATATCCCTAACCTTAAACCGATTCCTGATCCTCTCCCTGTCATGTTTAAACCAATATGCCACAAGAAGCGGTTTGTCATTTGCAGCTTCAATCAGATCCTCCAAGGCATCCAACTTCCTGTCATGGATTTGATGAACCTTACCGGATTCATCATACACAGCACCGTTTGCCATCTGCTGTAATTTATTGCTCAAGGCAGCTGCATTCACCGCATCGATATCTTCTCCCTCTCCGAAAGGAATAATCATATCATTTTCCAACTGTTCATAAAGTGCTTTTTCCTCTTTCGACATGGTAACTTCCACACGGTTATAGATACATTCCGGCATATCAAGATAATCCACAGCCTTCATGGATATTGTGATATCCGATATCAGTTCATATATCTTATCTTCTGCTCCCTCTCTCGGCTTGTAGGAAAAAATGATTTCCCTGTTACGCTTATCCGGCACAAAAAACCTGTCACGATATCCACCGATGAACCGCCCAAGCCTCTGTCCCATATCAAGCACACCAATCTCTGCCCACAGATCCATAAGATTTCCCGGTGTTCCGGTCAGTCCCACAATTCTTGAAACCGAAGGTCTTACTTTCCTTAAAGATTTAAACCGCTGTGCCTTCGGGGACTTAAAACTGGAGAGTTCATCCACAACCACCATATCAAAGCAAAACTGTCCGCTGTCCACAAGCCATGTAAGATTGTCCCTGCCAATCACGTACACATCTGCTTTTTTTACAAGTGCTTCATCCCTTTGCTTTTTTGTACCTGCCACCACCGAATAGGTAAGCATAGAAAGATGCTCCCACTTTTTTATCTCTGCCGGCCAAGTATTCTCCGCTACCCTTTTTGGTGCTATCACAAGAACCCGTCCCACCAAAAAATAATCAAACAGCAGATTCCAAAGTGCCGTAAGCGTTACCACAGTCTTTCCAAGTCCCATATCCAGAATCAGACAACTCACCGGATTTTTTATAATAAAATTCGTAGCAAACGCCTGATAATCATGTGCTTTGTATTTCATCCAAAATTCCTCCAATCTGTTCCATACCATCCACTACATAAACGTTAAACCCCAGACCTTCCAACTGACTTTTCCTCTTTCGTTGTGATGCCCTCGGTGTTTTGCCCGGCGCTTTCAATTCAACAAACGCTATTCTGCCACCGGGCATTAACACCAATCTGTCCGGTACTCCAATAAGTCCCGGAGATACAAACTTTATAGCCATACCGCCACGCTTTTTTGCCTCCTCACGCAGACGGCTCTCAATTACACTTTCACGCATAACCCTTACCCTCGTTTCTCATTTCTGTTTCCTTGGTGGTTTATTCCCTTACGCGCCTATACACGTTTCCTATCTTTTTTTATCCTCATTTTTATTGCTCATATAGAAAAAATGGGAAACAGGGAAACAACAGACCGCAACCCCTTATTTTTCAAGGTGTCTATACTGTTTCCCACCACCGTTTCCCACTAGCGTGTGGGAAACATGGGAAACAGGAAAATCCGTTCCTTTGTTTCCTTGCTAAATTCGCTCAAAGGTTTTCTGGATTCCATAAAGGGGGATTCTGGACTTACCGGATGCGCTTCCGGTATATCTTCTCCAGCCACCGATTTTGTTTAAAATTGCCTCCATCTCATAGGAGTCCGTTTTTCTAAGATTCTGTCGTTCTTTTCCAAAACATTCACACCAAATCTCCATAATGCAGACTTTCTTTCGTTCCACGGTACCTGTAATACCTGCTGTTTCAAATTCTCCGTTACCAAGAAAGGCTCGCCTTTGATAAATATCCATTGCATCCCAATTTGCCGGAAGCAGACGGTCAAGATAATCCTGAACAATTCCTTCCCTGTCATCCGATTCCATTGCATCCTGCTGTTTGCGATAGGCTTCTTCCGCAGCCTCTCCCTTAAGAAACAACTCCTCACCGTTTTTGTAATACTCGATTGCCTCTGCCCAAATCTGATCAACTTCCGTTACTTCCCAAGGATGATGTTTCCCTGTCCCCGGAACATGAACCGGCCAAAATCGTCTGTTTCCTGTAACATCACGTAAAAAACCGGATTCAGAATTTGTGCTACCCACAATAATACAGCTTCTCGGATGGCTTTCCACGTTCACACCATATGCCTGACGAAACTTATCATCCTGCCTTGTAACAAAAGACTTCACGGTTTCCACATCCGTTTTCTTGATACCATTCATTTCCGATATTTCCAAAATCCAATATCCCTGCAGTTTCTCGGCTGCGGTCTTATCCCTCATATCTGAAATGGAGAGGGAATCTGAAAACCACTCCCTCCCAAGAATAGCAAAAAATGTAGATTTACCCATACCCTGCGGACCACTAAGCACAAGAATGGAGTCAAACTTTATGCCCGGTTTAAAAATGCGTGCTACCGCAGCCACTAAGGTCTTACGGGTCACTTCCCTTACATATTCGCTGTCATCCGCACCGAAGTAATCTATGAGAAGCGTATCGATTCGTTCCACACCATCCCATGAAAGCGTGCGGAAATATTCCTTAATCGGATGATAAAATCTGTCAGCAGAAACCACGGCAAGCAGGGCATCCTTAAACTTGGTAGGTGACCAGATGCCGTACACCTTTTCAAAATATACCTTTGCATTGGCAAGATCAGAATCATTCCACCCCGGCTTTACCTGCTTCCAAGGAAGGATGCCGATAACATCAATCGTATCCTTAAATTCGTTGTATACGATATTCTTCAGATTCTTATCGCACCGGATTATGGTTGCAATATTGGTAAGGGTATCCTTTACTTTTCCCTGACGGTCAATTTCCAGTTTCTTCTGCCAATCCTCATCTTCTGAAAACTCGGCTACCGCCAACTGCTGTCGTTCCTTTGCAAGAGTTTCTTTTACCTTTTCATCCTGTGATGCAAAATCCTGCATTGCCTTAAAAGAAGGAAGTTTGCCCGGTTCCGTTCCCTCCTCCGCCTTTGCATCCTTATCTCCGAACAGATGAATCCGCACTACATCAAATGCATTCATCAACTTTCCGCAAGCGGGATCAGTAGCATGATGGGAAAATACAAATGCTTCTTCATACACCACTACTCCGGCAGAGGAATCCGCAAGAACATAGTCATATCTTCCGGTCAGGGCACTCGGCTGATAAACATCGGGAATAAACGTATCAATGGCTTCTCGGATGGAGTATGTTCTGTTGAATGCTCCAATCAAACCGTCCTTTGCGAGCGGATCCGCCTGTTTCTTTAAGGTGCGCTCTACCAAAGTATTCTGACGGTTACTTACCGGCCACGAAGATACATCCTTCCAGTTCTTATATCTTGCAAGCACATCATCCGGGTCTACCACCGCTCCTTCAATCTCACGGAATACAAATTCTCCATCTGAGGAAGTGGAAGGCCAATACATCAGACGGGATGGTTCATAGGTAGAATCATCAAATAATTCAATACCGATATCTTTTGCAAGCATTCTGCTGACTGCACCATATTCATCCGGTGTCACTTCCCTTGTAACAGGTATGATAAGCCTCAGCCTCGGATTTTCTGATGTATGCTTGTGGGTACTGTAAGCTAACACTTTCATATCATGAAACATTTCAATTTCATCCAAAATGCCATCCGTACCATAATCCATATCAAGGGTAATGGCCGACCTCGATATTACGGAATCCTTTTTTCTTCTGCCTCCCTTTAATCGTCCAAGTACAAAGCCTCCTACATCTTTGATGTCATCCTGCTTTACCTTGGGCAGTTTCCTATACTGCTCTACCGTTTCTGCTGTACGGATGGTTACGGATACACGATCTCTAAAATCATCAAACTCCATCTCGCACCCATTCCATTTTTTGTCCATACGGGAATTTCCCGTTGATACATACAGTTTCATGCTCCCTGCCTCCTAATCTTTTTTGTAAAATTTTGATTCAAATCCGGCTGCCTTTAAAGGAAGTCCTGCCGTCCATACGGGATTTACAGCCATCAGTCCGTTAACCTCCTCTACAGAAGAAATACCATCCGGCACTTCCAGCACCACCTCATCATGAACGTGCATCACAATATCAAATCCTGCCTTTTCCAAACGCAGCATGGCTTCTGCCAAAATATCCCGTGATACTGCCTGAACAATGTTTTCTACAAGTTTTGGTCCATAAGTTTCAATCCGTGTCCACTTCTTGGACTCTCCTACTCCTTCATATGTGATGCCTTCCCTGCCGAATTTGTTTAATTCCAATCTCGGTTTTATATAGGACAGTTTTCTTCCTGACGGCAGATGAATAAATAAAATACCACCCCTGTATTCAAATACGAGCTTTTCCATCTGCACCGTTGTCTTTTCCTTTACTGCCTTAAATGCAGCCGCATCCACCTTCCACCAAAACTGTGTGATGTGAGGATTCGCATTCCTCCATTGGGTTACAAGTTCCGGCAGTTCTTCTTCAGAAACACCTATCTTCACAGCGCCCATGCTTGCCAACGCTCCTGTTGAACCGCCATATCCAAGCGCCAATTCCGCAATTTTTCCCTTCTGCCTCAAAGGTGATGTTTTCCCGATTTCCTCAATGGGAACACCAAACATGGCTGATGCCGATGCTTCATAGATTTTTCCATGTGAAGCAAATACCTGTAATCTCCATCCTTCTCCGCTCATCCATGCAAGCACCCGTGCTTCTATGGCCGAGAAGTCACTGATAATAAACCTGCATCCCGGCTTTGCCACGAATGTAGTACGGATTAACTCTGACAGCACTTCCGGTGTGGACGGATACAACAGTTCCACCAAGTCAAATCTGCCCTCTTTTACAATGGAACGTGCCAGTTCCAAATCTTCCATATGATTCTGTGGAAGATTGTGAATCTGCACTAATCTTCCCGACCACCTTCCGGTTCTGCTGGCCCCGTAAAACTGCAGCAATCCATGCACTCTGCCATCGCAAACCGCACGCTCAATGGCTTCATACTTTTTTACACTGGTCTTTGACATGGCAAGACGGAGTTTCAACAGTTCCGACACTTCCCCTTCCGTTTTATCCACAAGTTCTTTCACGGTATCCTTGGAAAGAGAAGCCACTTCAATTCCTTTATCCGAAAGCCAGCCTTTCAGTTGTGATACGCTGTTTGGATTTTCCAAACCTGACAATTCATAAGCACGCTTTGTTGCCGTTTCCTTATAAAGAAGGTCACAGGCAATTGCCTGTTCTGTCATCTGTGTATCCACCATAATGCCCCTGTCATTGATACGCTGATCCATACAATAAAGCATCTGCTCCCTGTCCGGAATCGGATAATTCTTAAGTTTTTGTCGTATCTGCATTTCCACATCCACATCCCGGATGCAATATGTCTTAAACTGTTCCCATTTCTCTGGTGCATCACACGGACGATTTCTGGTTCTGCCACCGTTTGCCTTGGTTGCCTTACATGGCATACAGAAAAAACGTATCAGTTCCTTTCCTTCTGTCATCTTCTTTTTATCAAGGGATAACGCCTCTCCCACTCCCTCTAGCGATAACGGAAGGGCAAGCATGGCAGACTGTACTGCCGTACATCTCCACACCTCCGGCGTAAGAGATAGCCCAAAGTATCTGTTAATGCAGGTTCGTTCAAAAGCAGCATTGAAAGCCGTCTTTATCACACCGTCATCCATAAGTAAATCCATTACCTCTCTCGGCATCTGCTCCCCAGAAGCAAGATCAATGACCTTTGTTTCTCCTTCATCTATGCTGTAAGCAAAGAGCATGATTTCAAAATCTTCTGATGCCGCATACCGATGTACCCCACAATCGGGAAGGCTCACACCGGAATATGTCTCTATATCAATTGCCATCAATTCAGCCATGCATAAGACCTCCCCGATTTAATTTTGCTTACCACCTTCCGTGAGATACCCATTTCGTCCGCTATGCTGTAAGGGTGCTTCCCTTCCCCAAGCTGTTTTCTCACATAAAGTACCTGCTCCTTTGACAGTTCAAGAAGCTGCATCGGCAGTCTTCTGATCACTCCGTTTCTGCCTTTCACATAACGGGGCATACTGCGCAGTCTCCCGATATTGCTGATCTGATATCTGTTTTCATATCCTTCTATGTCTTTCCACGTTTCCATCTGCAATCATCTCCTTATGTATGGGCGGTGTTGCCACCGCCCCTGTTTTTACTATGAAAGAAAATCATCCTCTGCTTCTACAGCATCAAATTCATCCTTCGCATTTGCTCTGGATCCCAGAGGCTCTCCATCACGAAGTTTCTGCACATTGCCAAGTCCGGCAGCAATGCCCTTATTTCCGTTGGAATTGTATGCGTAAAATGTTACGGACACCCTTCCATAACAGCCGGAGTAAACTTCACTCTGATCCAAAATAGGCTGAACCTTATTGTCTACCACCTGAGGTGCCTGACGGCTGTTGGCATTCAGGAACATACTGTCTGCGTAGGCTTCATCATCCGGCCTGTCGATACTGCCATCACGCAAAGGCGTTTTTAAGTTGGCAGGAATTTTACCTCCCCACTTACCCTTACCTTCTTCTTTTGCAATCTCAATTGCCTTCTGAATCTTTGCAATTGTTTCCTTATCCTTCTTATCAATGATGCAGGAAACGGAATACTTCGGTTCGCTGCCATTGATGGAATCCGGCTCCCAGATGTGTGCATAGGAAAATCTGCAAGGTACAATTACTTTCGTGTTTTGTGTTGTCATAATCTCAATCCTCCATAAAATCCGCTTCTGCGGTTGCTGTTTTTACTGCTTCCCTTTTATCTGATTCCGGCACCAAGGTCACTTTGCCCTCCGGCTTATAAACCAAAGCACCGAGAATTTCATTAAATACTTTCTTTCCCATCAGTTTTTCCATCTCCGTAATTCCAATGAGCGAAGTTTTATAAATATCCGTGTATCCGGCTTTCTTGGCGGCTTCTGCTACCTCATCTTCATCCGTATACTTACGGTTGCTCCTGCCAAGCACAAGTTTGAATCCGGGCCATTGTCTATGGTTAACCACCGCTTCATTCTGTGCATACGCATAGATTTCTTCTGCCCACTTCTTTAAGGCATCTGCCTTTAAAAGCACTTCTGCAATTTCTTCATCTGAAAGCAGAGCAGGTTCTGCAAACTCCATCTGTGCCAGTTTCAGATATTCCTCGGCTCTGGCACGGCAGGTAAATCTCGCTTTACAGAAACGGCAATGATCTCCTGCTTTAAATTCTCCTTCTCCGGCAAGGGCCATTTCTGCTTTGGGTTTCAGTTCGTCCTTTGCCCATATCTTCATATCAGTTACGGAAATCTCCCATGTGGAAAAATGCTCCAGTCTGGGCTGAACGATGGTAAGTTCCACGATATCAATGTCATAAAGGATTTCATAGAAATCCAAAACTCCCAGGCCATAAAGCATAAGCTGTTCATTATGCTCTGCATCCACCATGACACCTTTTCCCAGCTTCAGATCAATTACATGGATTTTTCTGTCGGTTACGATAACCATATCTGCCGTACCGAAGCATCCCGCAATATGCTGTGAAATATCTGTCCTGCGCTCCACTTCAAATACAGGAGTCTTACATTCCCTCTTGGCTTCCTCGATCTGTTCTATGCAGTAAGAAACATAAGCCTCCACCGCTTCTACCAGCTCATCCGTGTAATAATCAGACACAGGACGCTTTGTCCGTATTTTCAGGTGCCTTTTGATAAGGTGTTCCGCAAGTGCGTGACCATCACTTCCCTCCGCAGCATACGGTGACTGCTCGTCTTCAAACTGCTGCTCCAACTTTAAAGCTGGAGGGCAGTTCAGATAACGTTTTGCCGAGGATGGCGGGAACACCGAATGAGCCGTCATCAAAGCACCTCTGCTTTCTTCAGAAGATCAGAAAGTTTCTCATCGGGAATAGCCGACAATTTATCAGCACCGAACTCATTTAAGAGTTTCCTGACTTCCTGTGTCTTACCGTCACGGGATTTCTCTGCAAGTACCGCACGGACCATATCAACAGTCACGGCATCTTCCGTAGCAGTAGATTCTTCCACCTTTTCTGCGGGTGCCTTTTTCGCTTTCTTTTCAGGCTTAACAGGTGTTTCCCCTGCTTCTGCCATTTCTCTCATACCTTCCGCAAGAAGGGCATACCCTTCTGCCATTTTTAACATTGCATTACACATGGCTTAAATCTCCTTTCCTATTTCACAAGGCGCAGACCTTTAATAATCCTGCGATAATCAGCATTTGCACGTTCATCAATAGGCAACGTCCGAAGGTTCACGGCATTCATGTACTCGTCATACAGACGGACAGGGATACGCTTTGCTCTGGCATGGTCAAGTTCAAACTTCATACCTTCTGTGATATTGAACCCAAGTACATACACTTCATCGCATACATCCATCAGTTCCAGTCCCATTTCGATTCCGTTCATTCTTTCGTTTGGATTTTCTTCATCGAGGAACTGTGGAAAGTAAAGATGGGGAGCAACGGGTACTCTGCCCGTGCCGATAATAACCTTGGCAAAAAACTGTGCTGCCTTTTTGTTTTCCTCGATGTTTCCCCTGAATGGGGAGCAAATAAAAATTTTCTTCATAATTTTGTTTCCTTTCTGCATTCGGCTCTCATGGCCGTGGGATTCTCGTTACTGTGGATTTCCGAATCGTCACCCAGAAAATCCTTAGACAATCGGACAATATTTGTTAGAGCCGTATTCACGGAGCATCTGGTCAAGCACACGTTTCTGTTCTTCATCTGCCTGTGGAATCAACTGTTCCAATACGGAAATCTGCTCCCGTGACAGGATGTTTTTGTGTGGATGATACCAATCGGCAATACGGACACCGCCTCCGTTACCTCTAACCGTTTCCAGAGGATATTCAGCCGTGAGTGCAAGAATATCAGCACGGATGGTTCTGTCGGTAACTTCAAGTTCTCTTGCAAGCACCTGCATACTCTCCTGCCTTCTTGTGACTAATATTCTGATAATCTCTGCTCGTCTTTCATTCGCACTCACGGCTGTACACCTCCTTTCTGTCCTTGTCTGATTGCAATAATAAAGGGGAATTAGGAAGGGTAATTTCCTAATGGAATTTTTTTCTTAAAAATTTTTCAAAACTTCCCCCCACATTTGTATCTATCCATTCTCCATTCATCTTCTGGAGAAAAGAGGGACATATTTCTATATCCAATTGCACCCTCAAATGTAAAATGATTTTCAAACCTTTCTTAAATCCACCTGCTCCTGAAAAAGTATCAGTAAATGTTAAATGTCCAATCTCATGCAACAGTGCGGTCATTCCAATAAAAAAACTCCTGCTTCCCAAGCGGAAACAAGAGTCTGAAAAAAAGCTGAATTTAAGAAAGCCACTAGAATCCCTGATTTTTTACAGTCTTCTACCAACGTCTCCGCTCGCAGACCACTGTAATATCAGCACATCCTAGTGGCTGTCTTTACAAGCTAGTCCAAGTATGAAATTGTAAGTGCTGATTATCCGCATTTTTTTGCAGTCCTGATATTTACTGGAATATCTTCCTTCGTCACGGGGCATTTATGCAACACCACCACATCTTCAAATACCGGCTCTTTTGTTTTGCAGACAAAACACTTTTTATTCCAAGGGCAGGTCATAGGACATTTATGTACTATCCCCTCCATAATGCTCACCTCCGAAATTCGACAAACAATCTGCGGTTTCACTATATTATATTGTTCTTCTTGTAAACATATTCGCTTTTCTTGGAATATTTTAGAAAAAACTTTCATATATTATTCTGAAACCATAAAAATACCGGAGTAGAGTCAATAGGCACTCTCTCAAGTGTCCACTAAATCTACCCCGGCTTTGTTACTCAATGAACGGCACATTCAGGCATTTCATTATTCTTATGTAAAACTGGCCCACACAGTATTTCGATGAGCCAAGTTAGGTCTCTCCATTATCTTTCTGTAGCAAATTCCAGACATGGTCCGGTAAACATCTGCTTGCTTATGTCTTCCCAAGGCTCATAGGATATCAGCTTGCCATCTTTGACAAATGCCAGTGACAGCACACCATCCACTTTTGCTTTTGTAGCAATCAGCTTGGTTTCTCGTCCGTGTGTTGTATAAATACCTTCTCGCTTTATCTTCATCCGGTGTCCTCCTTCCCCATTATTTAAAAGGCATTTCTTCATCGATATCATCTGGGATATTCATGAAGCCGTTAGGCTTATCTTCTCTCATATATGCATCGATAAGGAATCTAGCCCTATTGTTAATTTGGATATGTGACGCAGCTTCCTGTATCTGATTATACAAATCCTTAATGGCAAGTGCCACCGTTTCACAGGTTAACATGGTACTGCATAAAGAAATCACTGAATCCTCATCATCGATATAAACCTCGAAGCAGTCATCAGACTCTAACGAATCATCTCCCCTTTGAATTGTACAAGGCACTATGTAAAGAGTCGATGCTGTTCTTGGTAACTCCGCATTATATGCATTCAAACGAACGTGAGTCGCTCTCTCAGGGAAAAATCTTGAATAATAATTTGCTATGTATGGATTATTATTTCCATCAAGTTCCACGTCACTATACTCAAATAGAGGATGCTTTCTTCCAACATCTTCATAATCGTTATGAGTTGCATTCAGTATAGCAGGAGCTTCTCTATTCCAGATAAGTTTCCCTTCCTGCGTGTCTTTAGTTATACTTCTGACAAATTTAAGAACATACTCCTCCGTCTGTGTCATATTTTCAATTTTTGCACTAATTAAAAAATCAAGACTGACATTCAGCATTTTCGCAGCGGTAACAATGAATTCTACACTTGGTTCTGCCGTATTATCCGGCTTCTCCAATCTTGCCATATACCCCAAGCGAACTCCTGCTTCACGTTCAATCTGTCCGATTTTCACATCTGTATTTTTCATCAATGCACGAATATTGGCAAAACACTGTGCCTTATCAAAGTTCTTATATGAATCACGCAGTTTCTCCAATTCCGCTAAAAATATTGCTGCCTGTTGACGAGCAATCTTATTTTTTTCATAATTATCATACTGCTCTGATTCTATCCCATAGGCCTTAACTAGCTGGCGCATTATTTGGGGAGTAGTATCCTTACTTTCTCCACGGATTTCCATTTGCTGCAAGCAATCTTCTACTTCAGCGACTTCAATATTTAATTCGTCCACTGCGGTCTGAACCTGCTCTAAGGTTTCTATAATTTCATCTTTTGTAGCAAGTCCAAGTCCTGCTGAATCTATAAACTCACTAATTTCTTTACCATCAATGTGCATATCAGCACCCCTCTTTCGCATTTTGGTATCATTACTATACCGCATTTGCATATGTTTGTCAATATTTGCTAATTTAATATAAATTATTATTTTGTTGCGAATTTACGGCATTTTATGGAACGTTCTATTTTCTTAATAAATATTTAATAATTTGTTCTGTAAATGCAAAAAAGGAAGCAACCGCAACAGCTACCTCCTTAATGCAAGTAATCATATGGGGAAATATATCCCTTTTTGCTTCCCTTAACATTTGGAACGGTTTTCTCTGCATCCTCTCTCGTAGGGTATAATCTTGCCCCTCGAACTTGGATACCGCCATTGCTGTCTGTAAATCTCACAACGTATAAGTCACCTGTTCTACGAACTATGGTAACTTCTCTAATGAGACGATTGCTTTCAACAATGAACGCAGTACTACCTTCCTTGAACATCATGTCCGCATCATCTCCTTTTAGAACTAACCAATCAAGGGAAAGTCGAATCGGTTAGTTTCCATTTCCTAATGTAGCGATAATTTTATTATAAGAACATTTGTTCGATTTGTCAATATAGATTATGTTTCTTTTGATATTTATGGAATTTTGTATCATAAAGTTCAACTTTACTATATAATAGAGATAACCTTTGAAGGAGGATAATAATATGCATCTAATTGTGTGCATTGATGATGATGCTGGTATGCTTTTCAACCACAGACGTCAAAGCCAAGATCGAGAATTGAGAAAAAGAATTCTTGAAGTAACATCCGGCAAAAAACTATGGATGAACCACTATTCCCAGAAGCAATTTGAAAAGGATGACACCTCTAACATAAGCTACGATGACAATTTCCTTGCTGAAGCTGTGACTGGTGAATACTGCTTTGTAGAAACAGAGGATTTGTCCCAATATGAGCCTTTGATTGAAAGTATCATCCTATACAGGTGGAATCGCCGCTATCCATCTGACCTAAAATTTAACATTGACCTTGCAGATTGGAAACTACAATCCACAGTAGACTTTCCGGGGGCATCACATGAAAAAATTACCGAGGAGGTATACATACGATGAAAAATTTCTCACAAAAAATAGTTGATGTATTATTATGGTGCTTTGTAGCATTCTGCCTGCTTATGGCAATTGGTATGGGTTTTGGTGCTGGATGCGTAATGATGCTTATTACTGCTACACTTGCCCTGCCTATCAAACCTATCCGCAATGTGTGGAATAAAATTCTTGGAATCCAAGAAATAGTCCCAACAGATGAGTCCCAAGCCAAGTGGTGGGAATTAAAAAAGAAAAAAGAACAACATCAATACAAATTAAAACAGGAAGATCAAAAAAGCCGTAAGATGCTAAAGCCGCTGACTATCGGAATAGTATTTATTATTTCCTTCTGCTTGGGAATGGGGCAGATGGAAAGCACAGAACCCTCTGATGACTACACATTAGACACCGAAATTGCTGTTAATACATTGTTGGATGAAACTAAAGAAGAATACTCTACTACCAGTGAATCAGAAACAGCTCAGATTTCTGAAACAGAAACTCCTCCTACTGAAGCAGAAGTTCCTGCTAAAACAGAAGATCCTACTAAAACGGAAACTCCTGCCGAAACCGAATCTCCTGCTGAAACAGAATCTCCTACTGAAGCTCCTGCTCCTACGGAAGAAACAAAACAACCAGAACTCTCCAACCCGACATCGACAGGATTTAATCTTTCCTCTATCCCTGCATACAGTGGAAACCCATATGTCGTTGTAAACGATAACAATCCATATTTCTCGGAATCCGATTTAACAACGACTTCTTTTGAATACTACAGTGATTTGGACAGCCTTGGTCGATGCGGAGTTACATATGCCAGTGTAGGTATAGACCTTATGCCCACTGAGGAGCGTGGCTCTATCGGCTCTGTTAAACCTACCGGATGGCAGACCGTCAAATATGATATTGTTGATGGCAAATATCTTTATAACCGTTGCCACCTTATTGGATACCAGCTATCCGGCGAAAATGCGAACACAAGAAATCTGATTACTGGCACCAGATATCTGAACATTGACGGTATGCTCCCATTTGAAAACATGGTAGCCGACTATGTCAAGGAAACAGAGAACCACGTCATGTACCGTGTAACGCCTATTTTTGAGGGCAATAACCTGCTTGCAACAGGTGTCTTGATGGAGGGGTACTCTGTTGAGGACGATGGCGATGGTATCTGTTTCAATGTTTTCTGCTACAATGTACAGCCTGGTATTTCCATCGACTACAGCGATGGTTCTAACAGTTTAGATGTTGGAGCAAACAAATCAACACCAGTTACAACAAGCGAGCCGAATATAAATAATTCCGACAATACCGGAACATCTTCTGGCACTAATTACATACTAAACACTAATACAAAAAAATTCCACAAACCTTCTTGTTCATCCGTAGAACAGATGAAAGAAAGCAATAAGCAGGAATATACTGGTAGCCGCGAGGATGTAATTAACCAAGGTTACGAGCCATGCAAACGGTGTAATCCGTAAAGAGATTTATTCTAACATAGGCGTGCTTGCTGAAGCCTGACAATCATCAGAGCAAAAAGTGTGGAGTGTTCTCGCAAAATTGATGACACTCCTCCACACTTTCTGATTCGATTTTTATTACAATGAAAAAATCCGTTTTATGACATCACTCAATTGCGCCTTTACTATTTCTTCATCATCCTCAAAAATGAACGGCAATCGCACAAAATGTATATTAATATCTCCTGATGCACCTTGGCTTTTTCCTACCGGAAAATGCGGTTCATTTTCCTCATAACGGAACATCGGATACAGAAGGTACACATCTGAAATATTGCGTTTTCTGGCATACTCGCATACTTGGTAAATATCCGTCTGCTTCGGTTCTTCTGCCACAACTCTCTTTATTTCTTCTGTATCTCCTTCAAAACGAGAGACCTGCTTATACTTTGTATCCAATATAAAGACCTTATCATTAAGTTCCACAAGGATGTCATGGCGCATAGTAAACGCAGCACCAAGCGAGTGTCCGGCATATTGAATGTCCTCTATCAAATGCATCTCACTTTGTTGCAAACGTACCTTACCGCCATACTCTCCTATCATTTCCTGCATGAAGCCACCGATGAATCCTTCGAACAACACTTCGGTTGGAAACAGGAAACAGAATGACTCATTGTTATCCATCGTGTATCCTGATGTTTTATTAAGCAGGAACATTTTACTCATGCTCATAATAATACGGTACTGTCCATGCATCCGACTCAATCGTACTCTATCACAATCACTTGGCTGACAAGGAACATCAGACACCTCATTAAGCCTTACCAGAATATTCCGTATAGCTTTTTGATTCTTCTTGGATGTAATATTATAAATCTGCTTACAGGTATATTTGATAACCCTATTAATCATATTATCGAATTCGAAATTTGAATAGGTACACCGAAACTTATCATACTGTCCATTTGGAATTTTTCTGATAAAGTAATCTTTTATATCAAATTTCCCCTTGATGCTACTGATATCTTCCGTTTCATCCACATACTGAAAATACAGGCCTCTCTCCACTGCACTACGGACATAGCCAATATACAATGTAATAAAAAGTTCCTTCAAATCCTCCGCATCATTCAGTTCCGTAGACATATTGATAAAGGGGTATACAATCCGGTTGCAATACTCCAACCAACGGACAAGATTATCCATGAGGTGCTTCTGTGAAAGTCCCTCTGTATCAGAATCGTACTTGTCCATTTTGAAGACTTTAGGATAGATATTCAGTTGCTCCCCATTGAACACAATCGTTCCTATGTAATTTTTTGTTCGAATCCCCTGCTGTCCGATAAATCCTAAGAACTGTTGCCGACTTTCCACTTTTCCGTCTTCATAAAATACGGCACGCTGTTCCCAGTTATGCTGAAGAAATTCCTCCAATTCGGTCAGAGCCTTCTGCGATTGCCACGAAGCAGGTAGTTTGGGATTCGGAATCTGAGATTCTTCATATCTGTGTAATATCATACCTAACTCTCAATCTTCCTTACACTCAATCGGCCAATTTTATCATCTACAATTTCTGTATCTGTACCTTCGATTGCTTCCTTCAATACAATGGCAACCTTCTTTTTATTATCATAGAAATATTCATATAACAACGGAATGATACTGTTATTCAAAATATTATAGAGATCATCCACCGACTTGTTTAAGAAATAGGAATGCCCTATCAGCAAATCTGCACTGTCCAATTCATCTGCAAGCATAGCATTTAATTTCTCTAAAACGCCTCTCAAAGTTACATCCTCTATCAAATATGCTTCCGGCTTCTGTTCGATAAAGGAAAAGCGTCTTCTGAGAGCAGCATCGATTAGCGAAATTGACTTATCAGCAGAGTTCATTGTACCAACGATATATAAATTATTCGGTACAGCGAACACATCACCTGACTGTAAAGTCGCACAGGTCTCATTTATTTCTCCCCAACGTTTATCATCTTCAATAAGAGTAATCAGTTCACCAAACACCTTAGATATATTGGCACGATTAATTTCATCAATAATGATTACATAGTTATTCTCTGCATCATTCAAAGCCAAATCCGCAATTTGCTTAAATACACCATCCACTGTCTTAAAGGACATCTTGTCAGATTTTGTATCCGGGCGGAGTCCCTGTATGAATTCCTCATAACCATAACTCTGATGGAAGGTGGTAAATACTACTTGTCCCTTTTTGATAAGTTCATTATATGCCTTCATTACCTGCTTACGCTCTGCCGGAGATTTTTTCGTCTTATCTACCGGACGGTTTTCAATAATAGCAAGAGCATATTCCGCTGTAGAATATGTTTTTCCCGTTCCCGGAGCACCGTAAACAATAACATTCATAGGATGTATTTTAATTGTGCGTGGATCACGTTCAATTTCTAAACAATTCTGTAATTGACTTTCGGGAATTAAGTCATTACTTACATTTTCATCTTCCATTTCATCTGCATATACACTATCTAACGTACTTTTTACCGATTCCTTAATTGACTCTCCAAAAGGCACTTCTATTTCCACCATTTTTTTTGTAACGCCCTTTATGCGATCCACCGTTTCATCATCAACAACATTTTGCAAATCTCCTTCTATTGTAGGACTCAATTCCAGCATAGCTCTCATTAGCGCAACCGCATTTTTTTCTGGGACCTGAGATAAGGCCTGATTTGGCTCCCACTTTGTAATGGGACCGATTCCAATTGTTCCATAAGTATCCCGATACGGTAATAAATCTTCTCGCTTGATAGTTTTGTTCAAAAGCAACTTAATATCCACACGAATTTTATAATTTTTCCCTAAATATCCTATATCATAAGGTTCTTGGGAAACAATGCCCATGCCAATCAATCCTGTATCCCATGCCGGCTTATCTCCCCCAAGAACAATAAATACAGGCTGTCCATTTTTCATGCTATCCTGCAAGACATTTAATCCATCAAATTCAACATTACTTTCTCGATTAAGTATCTTTTTTACAGTATTTGCATCTTTGGTTTTTATGCTAAAATAAGGAGTTCTTTCTTCGCTCGCTTCATCAATAATTTTATGAACAGTATCCTCCAACTCTGCAAATGGAACATCTTTATATTTCATATAAATACTGTACAAATATTTACTTCGCTTCTCTAGAGGTCTATCCGTCCACCCCTTTCTTCCATTATCATATAATGCATCAAATGCATCTCTATCGTTTTTTGCCTTTGAATAAGTCATTCCATATCTGTTTGCAACAAGAGTAAGCATATCAACGCATTTTTTATTTGCATATCGCACGTCATCACTCTTTAATTGCGCATAATACAAACAAGTAACTGCTAATTTTTCTATTCCATCCAATGCTACAATATCAATCATTGCACGATCTCCTTTATCCACTAATTGTTGGCAACACGGATTCATAATCAACACCCGCAAAAGTCTTTAATATTGCTTCAAAAATAATCTGTGCTCCTTTACAAGGCACTGCCATACCTATCTGTTTTCTTACGGACTCCTTTGACCCACAAAACCGATAATCATCTGGAAATGTTTGTAATCTTGCCCTTTCCCGATTTGTTAAGGCTCTTGGTTCAGCATAGTGATAAATATGTGTTCCCCCTCCACCTGAACCCGTTACGGTATACGCTGGCTTGTCCGGGTCTAATCTTTTATAAATTTGACTGATTTTTGCTCCTTTTACGTTAAGTCGTAATTCTGGCGGTAAATCTGCATTAAAAGCATTTTGCCCCGGTTTAATATACTGTAATCGTTCTTCAACAATCTTGGATTGCTTCGTCAACTCATTATTGAAAGCCTCTTGCGGAATTGGTGGTACTTCTAAAGCTGTCCTTGAAGAATTATCAATATTTGAATATTGGCTTGGACTTGGAATTTTATATTCAAAAGGTAAATCATTTCTGATTCCAACAATAATAACCCTATGTCTTGCCTGTGGAATACCATACTCTTCAAATTTATACAAATGTGGATATATTTTATAACCGGCCTCTTTCAAATCGTCTAATATTTTTTCAAAAGCCTTGCCTTCATTTGCACTTCGTAATCCTCCAACATTTTCTGCTAAAAACCACTGTGGTCTGTGCGTTTTTAATATATGTACTCCATAACTATACAAAGGACCATATGTTCCATTAAAACCCTTCTGTTCCCCTACCACCGAGAAATCATTACAAGGAAAACCAAATGCTAATGCATCAATAGGAGGTAATTCGTCTAACGTACCTTCCTGTTCCAATTTTCTTACATCTCCACATAATACGCTTTCTGGATTTTCTGGACAAATGTTCGCAATATATGTATCACAAGTGGATCGATCATAATCATTTGCCCACATATGTTCTATTCGAAATTCTTCATTCCCTATATCCGCATTCATTGCCCCCCAAGCTAATCCTCCGGGACCACAAAACAACTCACCAAGTCTAAACATATTTATATCCTCTCTCCATTCTCTATCACAAAGTTATGTTCATAAACAGCACCAACAGCTCTAGCAATTTCCTCAAGGTCACTCACAGTAAAACTCTCTCTCTTTAATTTTGAACTCAAATTTTGTGGTGATTGCCCTGTTAATCTTGCCAATTCAGCCAAACTTATATTTTTACGAACACATAAAATTTTGATTTGTTCAGCTATTGTCATTACGCACCTCCATACATTATATGCTAAACGAAAAAGTTTATATTGTCAACTGATTTTATTAGCATATACTGTTTTTCTCTGCAAAAATCCTCCTTCAATTGTAAGGGCGGTTTTTTTTACTACAATCTTTATTCTATTGTCTGCCCAATCAAAATACTTTGTCTTCGTTAGAGAAACTACCTCTTGTGCTCTTACACTTCCTCAATCAACTCGCAAAGCACACCCTGTGGAAGCACATACTTCACTATTCCTTTTGCCGTTTCTCCAATATGGTCATACAAGCGTCCAGCACTCATACTTTCTCCTTGTACAGTGTATGGGCTGTTTGCAACATATCCAACAAGTCCCAATCCATCCATTTCCACTTTGATGGCTTCCGTGTCAAATTCATTGTCCGGCTCCTTCGTTAGTTTTACCTCCTGCTTCGGTTCAAAGAACTCCTGTCCGTAACGATGCTTTGTACCTGCGATTGTAAAATAGATTTTTTCCATAGTCCCTACCTCCATCAACAAAATGATAACTGCTTGATACCTTCCTTACGCTCAATCATAAGGAATAAGTTGTCGATCCTTCTTGCACTTCGCTTCTCTGATCTTCTCTTGGCTGACTGATAGTAAGCCTTCTGTTGTTTTGTGTCCTGTGGCATCTGCCGATAATCTGTAGGCATATTCAATTTGAACTCATCATGCTTCTGAATATATTTCAGATACTTCATAATACTACCGGAATCTCCCATGTCTCCCTGACGGTGATAGGGAGCATTATCTACCTCATCAAGACTGATGCGACCATTTACATAATTCCTATGTAATAATATAAATTTCTGATTGCTCCTTTTGTAGATTATCTTCCAGCACCCTACATCAGTTCTGACATAAATTTTGTTATCTTTCAAATCAACATCCAAATTATGCTGTTCTGAAAAATATTCAATATTCCCGAGTTCTAAATTGTAAAGAAACGCTACGCCATCACAACATTTACATGGGCGGTATCCTTTCCATTCAGCCTCATCCCAGTTCATCTGCACCCGATTCCTCTTATAAA
>CAZTCE010000003.1:0-18887 GCA_964612205.1 uncultured Eubacteriales bacterium
GCTCGACCTGTGAAACGTGCTATTTTAAGCGTTTTTTTGATTTAGGTGTGCCACGGGGACGGACTTCGTGGCACGATTTTTTTTGAAAGCTAGTATTTTCAAGTGTTTCACGGCTCGACCTGTGAAACGTGCTATTTTAAGCGTTTTTTTGATTTAGGTGTGCCACGAAGTCCGTCCCCGTGGCACGATTTTTTTTGAAAGCTAGTATTTTCAAGTGTTTCACGGCTCAGACTGTGAAACATGCTATTTTAAGCGTTTTTTTGATTTAGGTGTGCCACGAGGTTCGTCCCCGTGGCACGGGAGGTTGACGTAAAATAGAAGAAAATGAATTTTTGAAGAAATTATTTTGTTGCAAATTGACTTACGGCTCTCGTATGATATAATATAGCTAGATTTTAAATAGGGGAGATTACATATGAAAAAGTTTTTAATGATATTAATGATGTTTATAGTAATTTTGGCATTTTGCACGGTTTCTTATGCAAAGGTTGAGGTGCCTGAAACTGTTAGGATAAAGTTAAAGGATGGAGAAATAATTGAACTTGATTTAGACGAATATTTATATGGTGTTGTTAGAAGTGAAATGGGAATTAGATATAAAACGAATGGTGAAACAAAAGATATTGACATTGAGGCGTTAAAGGCTCAAGCTGTTGCTTCAAGAACTTATGCCGTTTATAAAATTAATAGTTCTTCTAATAATGAATATGATTTGACTGCAACCACAAGTGATCAGGTGTATAATCCTAATAATGTAACAGAAATTGTAAGGGATGCAGTTGATTCGACATCAGGACAAGTTATGACTTATAATGGAAATATAATTTGTGCTTATTTCTTTTCAACAAGTGGTGGACATACTGAAGCACCTGAAAATGTTTGGTATTCTTCACTTCCATATTTAGAAGGTGTTGAAGATCCTTATGAGCCTTATATTGAAGGAAAATCTGAGTGGGAAGCAAGAATTCCTGCAAGTAAATATGGTAAAATGGAAATCTTAAATAGAAATGAAAATGGTAGAGTTATGGAGCTAAAAGTTGGAAAAGAGGTTTACACTAAAAATAATATTAGAACAAAACTTGGAGCTTCAACAATTAAAAGCACTTGGTTTGAACTTGAGTATGATGAAGACACTGACGAATATGTATTCACAGGCAAAGGGTATGGACACGGAGTTGGAATGAGTCAATATGGTGCAATGGGAATGGCGGAAGCAGGCTTTAACTATAAAGAAATTTTGAATTGGTATTATCAAGGCATCGAGATTGAGCCTGATGACGAGCAATATATTGTTGTTGATAAAAATCATAAGGCTGATGAAGAAGTTAAAGTTAATGATTATAATAGTTATATTCCAAAAGTGGATGGTACAAAAAATGAGAAAGAATATGGACCAATGCTAAAAGCAATTATTGAAAAAATCAATAATTGGAGGTGATTTTTATTAATATAGGAATTGATGTTGGTGGAACGCATGTTGGAATGGGATTAGTTTCTGACGATGGAATAATTTTAAAAAGAAGAAATATTTTTTATGATGAATTGACTTTTGATGCTGAGTCGGTTTTTGAACAAATCAATGAGTTTGTTGCTGAAAATGAGGACGAGGCTGAAAATGTTGGAATTGGAATTCCTGGCTTAAATACTGGAACATTTATAAATTATACATGTAATTTGCCTTTGGAGAGCTTTGAAATAACTGATTTTATTAAAACTAAATTACCCATTTTTGTTTCTAATGATTCAAATTGTGCGACGATTGCCGAATATGAAATAATTGATAGAAAGATGTTTTCAAATTACGTTTTGGTTACTCTTGGAACAGGAATAGGTGCAGGAATAATTTTAAATGAAAAATTATATACTGGTACTACAGGTGTTGCAGGTGAGATTGGTCACATGGTTATAGACAAAGATGGAATACCTTGCAATTGTGGACGTAGAGGTTGTTTTGAAAGATATGCATCAGTTTCGGCATTACTAAGAAACACGGAACTTGAAAGTTTGGAAGAAGTTTTTTATTTGGCTGATAGAAATAATAATATACAAAAAATCGTAGATTCTTATATTCAAAATTTGGCAGAAGGATTGGCAAATGTGATAAATATTTATGACCCTGAAATGTTAGTTTTGGGTGGAAGCTTGACAGAATATGAAAAGGATTTTATGTATAAATTAAAATCAGCTTTGGCTTCTTTGATTTATAATAAACACACCTATGATATTAATATTAAAGTTGCAGAGTTGAAAAATGATGCTGGAATTATTGGAGCATCAATATTAAATAAATATTTGTAAGGAAGGATGTATATGGAGTTAATCGAACAAATCAAGCAAATTACAAATGAAAAAAACATTTTATTAAATGAACCGATGAGCAAACACACAACATTTAAGACTGGTGGACCTGCTGATATATTCGTTATTCCAGAAACAAAAGATGAATTAATTAAGCTTTTAAAATTGGATATTCCAAAAATCGTGATTGGAAACGGTAGTAATTTGTTAGTAAAAGATGGTGGAATAAGGGGAATGGTTATTAAAGTTAGCTTTAGTAATTATTCCATAGATGGTGATTTTATTATTGCAGATAGTGGCATTTCTCTTGGCAAGCTTTCTAAAATTGCATCTGACAATGCATTAACTGGACTTGAATTTGCTTGCGGTATTCCTGGAACACTTGGTGGAGCAATTTACATGAATGCTGGTGCTTATGGAAGCGAGATGAGTGAAGTTGTTGTTGAAACAGAGTTTGTTGATTTTTCTGGCAATGTTTCTACAATAACAAATCATGATTTCGGATATAGAAAGAGCATTTTTCAAGATTTGGATGGAGTTATTTTGTCTTCAAAATTAAAATTATCAAAAGGAAATCAAGATGAAATAAAAGCTAAAATGAATGAATATTTTGAAAAAAGAAATTCGAAGCAACCTATTGGAAAACCTAGTGCTGGTAGTACTTTCAAAAGACCTAAAGATAATTTTGCGGGTAAGCTTATTGAGGATAGTGGGCTAAAGGGCTATTCTATTGGAGATGCAGAAGTTTCAGATTTGCATGCTGGCTTTATAATCAATAAAGGCAATGCAACTACTAAAGAAATTTTAGACTTAATTAAAGTTGTTAGAGAAAAAGTAAACACAGAATATGGTGTTATGCTTGATTTAGAAGTTAAGGTAATAGGAGAGGAAAAATAAATGGATAATATGTTAGAATGGCTGGGTTCTGGTCTGAAAATAAAAAGGTGGCTTCTTTTAGTTTTATTAGGCACATTAATTTTGAGTTATGGCTTTTCAAATCTGAAATTAGCTACAACACTAAGTGTTCAAAGTATACTTACATCTGCTCTTTTATTTGCAATTGGCATTACGGCCATTGTAATGGGCTTTTTGATGTGTCAAAAGCGTATTTTAAAAGCGGTTGCTGAAGCTAATATATCAGCTAATACTAGAAGCTTGAATTTGAAAAAGTTATTATTCGACAAAAAAACTTTGGATAAAAGCATTAAAGTTGTTGTTATTGGTCAAGGCGAAGGAATGGCAGCACTTTTAAATGGAATGAAATTATTTTCAAATAATGTTACTGCGATTGTTTCGACAATTGAAACAGACGCTAATGCAAATAAAGAATTTGAAATTTCAGAAATTAAAAGAGCAATGGTAGCTTTGTCTGAAAATGACGAAAAAGAATTAAATGATTTTATGAATTGCAAAATTGGAGAAAACTTGGATGTTGGCACAATGATGTTAGAGGTCATGACTAAAACTCATGATAACAATTTTTCAAGAGGTGTGTGTGCCTTATCTGATGTGGTTGCTATGTCGGGTAAAGTATTACCTGCTACACTAGACAAAGCTTCTATTAGTGCGGTTTTGTCTGATGGAAGCAGAATACATGGTAAGAAAGAAATAATGTCTAGAAATGATAAGAATATTCCAATAGAGCGTGTCGCATTAGTTCCTGAAAGATGTACACCTGCACCAAATGTTATAAAAAGCATTAGAGAAGCAGATGCAATCATAATTGGCCCTGGAAGCCTTTATACAGGCATTTTGCCTATATTATTAATCAAAGAAATTAATGATGAAATAAGAAAAAGCAAGGCAACAAAAATATTTGTTTCAAACATTATGACTGAGCCTGGTCAAACTGATGGATATTCTTTATCTGATTACATAAATGTATTGCATGAACATGCTGGAAAAGGGATTGTTGATTATTGCATTGCTAGTGAAAGTGATGTTATGCCTGAATGTATAAGAAAATATAACATGAGGGGTTCAGACGTTATAGACATTGATAAAACAAAGGTTAAAAACACAGGAGTTCGTTTGGTTGTGAAGGATATGTCTGTTGTTTCTGAACAAAATAGAATTAAGCATGATTCTGTTGCACTTGCAAAAGAGATTGTTGATATTATGTGTCAAAATATGGATTTGATGTCTGATAAGCAAACGTTAGATTATTATAATGTAAAATCAAAGCTTAAAGAAATAAATTCAAAAAATAAAAAGAAGAGTGTTTTACTTCGTGATGTAAAAGTTGTTTCTAAAAAAAATAAGAAAAGATAAGGAGCTTTCTTATGATTATTACTAATGAAAAAGAAGTTTGTACATATGAAAAAGGAATTAGAAAGGAATGGCTAATTGCAAATGGTATTGGCGGATATTCATCTAGCACAATAATTGGGCTAAACACTAGAAAATATCATGGACTTTTAGTGGCTGCCCTTGGCAATGAAAATGAAAGGTATTTAGTTCTTCCAAGGATTAATGAAGAAATAATTTTGCAAAAGGGCGATTATAGTTTTTCTTCTAATGAGTGTCCAAACTATATAGAAAAAGGTTTTAAATTTCAAAAATGCTTTGCAAAAGAATATTTGCCAGAATTTTATTATAATGTTCAAGGCGTTGAAATTATCAAAAAGATAGGAATTCAACATGGTGAAAATAAAGTAGCTGTTACATATATTGTTAAATCAAATGACAATTTTGTAAAATTAAAGCTTTCACCACTTGTAAATTATAGAAGTTTTCATGCTACTAAAGATATGTTTAGAGCTAGGCAAGAAGTTCAAGAAAACATTTTAAAAGTCGAGCTAAATTCAAAACACAATTTGTTTATGGCAATATCAGAAGGAACTTTTAATGCATATAGTAACACGTTTTATCAAAATATGTATTATAAAGTTGAAGATGAAAGAGGTCTTGATTGTTTAGAAAGCCATTATATGCCGGGTTATTTTGAGGTTGAGATTCCTAAAAATCAAGAGAAGGTGATTGAGTTTGTTGCCTCGGTAGACGATGTTATGGGGTTTTCGATGAAGCCGAATGCAATGCAAATCATTAGAGGCGAAGAAACGAGGCTTCAAAAATATTGTAAAATGTTTGGCGCAACAACGGATCTAGAAAAAGATTTAGCAATTTCGGCAGATAGTTTTATTATTGAAAAAAAATATGGTAAAACGATTATTGCTGGTTATCATTGGTTTGGTGATTGGGGAAGAGATACATTTATTTCTTTTGAAGGTTTACTTTTAAAAACTAATAGATTTAATGATGCAAAAAATATTTTGATTACATTTGCAAATCATATAAAAAATGGATTAGTTCCTAATTTGATTGGCGAAGATGGTGGAGAAGCTTTTAATAGTGTTGATGCGTCATTGTGGTTTATTAACGCTGTTTATAAATATTATCTTTATACTAACGATAAAGATTTAATTAGGAGAATTTATTCTAACTTGTTAGAAATAATAAATAGCTATAAGGCTGGCACTTTGTACAACATAAAAATGGACGAAGATGGACTTATTTCAGCAGGAGATGAAACAACTCAGTTAACTTGGATGGATGCAAAAGTTGGTGATTTTATTCCAACGCCAAGATTTGGAAAGGCTGTTGAAATAAATAGTTTGTGGTATAATGCTTTGAATATTATGAGCAGGTTCTCAGATATTTTAGAAGAAAATTTCGATAAAACTTTGATTGGAAAAGTTAAAAAGTCGTTTTCAAAATTCTTTGCTTCAAAAGGCTTATATGACACATTGGACCCATCGAATTTTCAAATTAGACCTAATCAAATTTTTGCTGTGTCATTAGATTTTTCACCATTAGACACAGAAAAAGCAAAAGATGTTTTGGAACTTGTTGAAGAAGAACTTATTACGGACAAAGGGTTAAGGACGCTAAGCTCAAGTGATTCTGAATATAAGCCTAGATATTTTGGGGATGTTTATACCAGAGATTCTAGTTATCATCAAGGAACGGTATGGCCTTGGCTTATGATGGCTTATTATGAAGCATGCTACAAAATAAAGCATGCACCAAAAATAAATTTGGATATAGAAAAAATGATGTATGAAAAATGCATTGGCAGTATTTCGGAAATATATGATGCAGAAGAACCACGATATCCTAACGGTGCTATTGCACAAGCTTGGAGCGTGGCGATGGCGATTTTAGAAAAATAGAGGTAGAAAATGAAAATAATAGGAATTGATCCAGGGTATGCAATAACTGGATATGGAGTAATAGAATATTCACGGAAATCATTTTGAACTTATAACTGCTGGGGCAATTGAAACAAAAGCGGGGACGCCGTTTCCTAATAGACTTCAAAAGATATACGATGATATGATGATGCTAATTGATGTACATAAGCCAGATGCTATTTCAATAGAGGAATTGTTTTTTAACACTAACACTACCACTGCCATTGGCGTTGCACAAGGCAGAGGAGCAGTTTTGATTGCTGCTTCTAAAACTGAAACACCGATATATGAATATACACCACTTCAGGTTAAGCAATCGGTTGTTGGATATGGTAGAGCTGACAAGAAGCAAGTTCAATCAATGGTAAAAGCGATTTTGAAGTTGGAAAAAATCCCTAAATTAGACGATACAACTGATGCAATGGCACTTGCAATTTGCCATGCACATTCGTCAAGATTTGCTGAACCTATAAAATAGTGAATGCAGGAGTGAATAATATGGCAGACAATTTGTTTTTGATTACGGGCGATGATTTATTTGAAAGAGAAAATAATTTAAATAAAATAAAAAATAGTTTTGGTAACCTTATGAAAGGTATTAATTTTGTTGTGATTGATAAAGATAATATTGATAATTTGCTTAATGAAGTGAATACTTTTCCTTTTGGTTTTTCAAAAAAGCTAATTATAATAAATATTGTTTCAAAAGCTTCGACAGACGAAGAAACAAGCACTAAAAATGATTGGTTTACACCTGAGCTTTCAACGGCCATGCTAGATTCACTAGATGTGAACACAATAGTTTTTGTGGGCGATTTTCAATCAAGGAGTAAGGTGTATAAATTTGTATCGCAAAACGGCAAATGCATAGAATGTAGTAAACCGAAAAACAAGCGAGATATAACGCCTTGGGTTATGCAGATTGTAAAGCATGAAGGCAAAAATATTTCAAATGAAAATGCCAATTATTTGATTCAAGTGTGTGGCGCTGACAAGCTTATGCTTTATAATGAATTGCAAAAATTAGTTGATTATGTTGGCGATAAAAATGAAATTGAAAAAGTGGACATTGAAAAAGTTGGCATTAGGACTTTAGAAACAATCATTTTTGATTTAACTGATTACTTAGGTGCGAGAAATATTTCGAGAGCTCTTATTTGCTTAGATGAACTTTTAAAAATGAAAGAACCACTTCAAAAAATTTTGATAATGATTGCAAGACATTTTAAGTCTTTGTTGATTACAAAAGTTTGTGTTAATGATGGCAAAAATCTTGCGGAAGAATTAAACACAAAGTTTCCGTTTATTTTGAACAAATATAAAGAGCAATCTAAAAAGTTTTCGCTAGATGAACTTAATAATATTTTAATAAATTTAGCAAATTTAGATGCGGATTCAAAAGTCGGAAAAATTGATTTGAAAACCGGTTTGGAACTTTCATTAATTAAAGTTATGTGAATATAAAAATAAAAATTGCAAATACTACTTTTTAAATTAGTGTTATATTTTATACTTAAATATTTTTGGGTTTGAGCTAGAATAGTAACAATTTAGGAGGTAGTATTTTTATGTCTTGGAATATTAGAACAGATTTAGCGATTGAAAATCGTGAGGTTTATAGAAAAGCAGAAAAGTTGGAAGAAGAAATACCTGGTGTTGAAACAAGTGTAGAGCAGGTTTCAGATGACTTTAAAATTACGGAAGTAAAGATTTTGTCTGAAGAAGGTGCGAATGCATTAGATAAACCAATTGGAAGCTATTATACATTAGAGGCGGATAATTTGACTTTGGGAATAGAATCGTTAAATGAAAAAGTTGAAAACAAGATAACAGAAATATTGCAAAAAATATTGAATTTAAAAACTGATGATACAGTTTTAATTGTTGGCCTTGGAAATGAAGATGTTACTCCAGATTCTGTTGGCCCTAAAGTTGTGTCTAAAATAGATATAACAAGTCATTTAATTAAATATGTTCCCGAATATATAAAAGAAGGTACAAGGCCAGTAAGCGCTATTATTCCTGGAGTGCTTGGCACAACAGGAATAGAAACCTCGGATATCATAAAAGCAATAGTTGAAAAAGTAAATCCGGACAAGATTGTTGTTATTGACGCGTTGGCTGCACGAAACATTAAAAGAATAAAAAATACTATTCAAATATCTGATACAGGAATAGCACCCGGTTCAGGTGTCGGAAATAACAGACAAAGGATAAACGAGGAACTACTGGGGATTCCGGTTATTGCGCTTGGCGTTCCAACGGTTGTGGATTCTAAAACGATTGTTAGCGATGTTATTGAGAGTATAATTGAAAAAGATCATGTTGGGACAGATAAAAAAGAGCAGTATTATGATTTTATTGAGAATATGTTGCCAGGAATTGAAAATAATAGCATGGTAACTCCTAACGAAATTGATGAAGTAGTTGAAAATTTATCAACGATTTTGGCTAATGGAATTAACATGGCTTTGAACTAAAGGAAAAATATGTCTTCTGTGTTTTTTTGCCTAAATGTGTAGACTTTTAATATATTTTTGTAGTATACTTATATTGATTATAGGTATGAAAAATACATGGAGGTGTGCTTTTTGAACATGTTTAATAATATCAAAGAAGGCGTTAATAAATTTATAAATGGAATAAAAAACACAATGAAAAAGATTGGAAATGCTATAAAGTTTTTCATGACACCAATTGGAATTGTTGTGGGCTGGATATTGCTTATAATAATTTGTGTTATTTTGTTATATGTAGTCATAAAAACTGGAATTAGGGTTTTGGAAAAACTAATTGGAGATGATCCTAATTATCAAACATTTGAGGATGATATTGGCTATATTAACGATTTGACCTACAGTGGTTATGAACTAACACTTGATTCAGAGAACTTCCAAGATTTTCAGGCTTTTGAATATGCAATCTTAATGGATGTTGCTGAATATCTAAGACAAGATGGCCATATTGAACAAATGGCTGTTGGTAGTAAAACAGACCAACATAGATTAGAAGAATATGGAGATACAGCCTTGGATCGATTAGTTAATGACTTAACTGAAAGAGGTGTATCAGTTGAAGATTATTATAATATCGATGCTGATGTAGAAAGTTCAAACACTAGAGTAATTCCACCAACATTAATATATGAATTTAAAAAATCAGCTTATCGAAATCCAACTTTAGAATCAATTTCAAAAGAAAATTCGGATGCAAACAATAATAATCAAACGCTAACTTCAAGTACAGCATTAGAAGGTTCAACACAGCAATTACTTGAAGAGGGAAAATTGAAAGGTTCGTTAGTACCTTACGTTTATATTATTCGTGAAGATATTGATTTTACATATTATTTTGAAGGAAATGATACGAAAAGAGTAGTTGAATATAAATATGAATTAAACGTTAATAACCCATATATGACCGGCTCTGGTGCGGAATTTTTAAAAGAAATTAATAGAGATAAAGAAGAAAATACTAATCTTGGAACAGTTAATCCGGGAGATAGCTGGACTTCACGAATTTATTATACTGATGAAACAACACCAATCATTTATAAAATACCTCTAAAAACGTTAATTGGAAGATATATGCCTAGAGTAGAATTATTACAAGCTTGGACGGTTTTAAAACAAGATATTGACAAAGATGATGCAGATGATCAATATATTATAGATGTTGTAGACGAAGTAATTGCAAGTATAAAAGGAATATATAATGAAGCTTGTTTAAGCACGGAAGAAGGCGTTAGAATAGTTTCGGGTGAAAATAGTCTTGGCGAAAAAGTTTATTATTCTGACGCAAGTACTCATAATCAAACTTTTGTTACTTTTGAAACAGCAGGTATAGAAAAAACATTATATGGCATAAATGGTTTACAAGATGCCGAGGGCGAAAGCATAAAAGTGTTTACAGATTGTACTGCAGCAACTGTTGTTGAAGATTCGACAATAGATGTTGAAGTGCGCTATGTTGACGGAACTTATGGCAAAGAAACTATTAGATTATCTGAGGTGCTTGATAATGGTGCTAAGAGGAAAGGTTATGTGCTAGGCGAAAAAACCGATGGCGGATATATACCACCTTCTTCTTTCAAGGATTATACAGGTTTTTGTGTTTTTAATCAAAGCACTGCTGACGTAACAGAAACAATAAAGAACAACATAAAAGAAAAATTAGGTGGAGATGCAGTTGTTGTTGAAATTAGGTATGATAATTTTAGCAACAATATAAAAGAAGGAGCTTTATTTAAATATAAAGATATAACTCCAAATAAAACATTGGGTGTTAATCACACAAGAATGCCAATATTGCTTGTTAAAACTGTTACAACATGGGCAAGAGAAATATCATACACACATAAACTTACGCAAAATGCTTTTGACCAAAACAGCAAATATTACATAATACCAAATAGTGTTTCTTCACTTGGTTTAGTTGAATTTAATACTACACTAGATAACGAACAAAATTATAGAGGAAAAGCATACACAGAAATATTTGCACGTATGAAGGAGAAAGATGTTATAAACATTTTGCTACAACTTGAAGAGTCTGGCAAAGAAGGAAATAACGACGCATACGAATTTATGCGTGACACATATAAACTACTAAAATCTGCAAAAGAATATTCTAACAGCCATCCAGATATTCCTTCAGGCGAAAGAATCCATCCGGAAACATATAATTATGTTTATATACCAGACACTGTATATTATTATAACGATTCTCAAACGCAAAAAATATATTGGATTGACTTGTTTACTGCTAAACAACCAACAGATAGAATTACTTCGGAGGAATTAAAAAATGTTAGAACAAAGAAAACAGAACTAACATGGCAAGTGGTCGATTATGAAAAATATGACGAATGTAACGAAACTGGCAAAACTTTAGTGTATGCAATTAGTCCTTTTAATTCTTCATATTTAAGAGCTTATTATGAAGAATCATATAGACGTATTCCTGCATTTGACAAAAATTCAGAAATTAATGGAAGTTATGGTTCTTATGCTAATACAAGTCATACCGGCGCAGATTGGGGTGGTAGGAAGAGATTAGGCTATATATTTAATTCTGTTGTTACCAATTCAGTGGATGCAGAAGATCCTGAAAAAGCTAAAAAAGTTTATCAATATGAATTGAATAGATTATCAAAAATCTATGGAGAGCAAAAAGCAAAAGAAAAAATCAAAGAGGAATTAAGTGAACAAAAGGACAATCTTCAAATAGTAGCTGTAGCACCTGGTATTGTCGAAAGTGTCACATATACAGCTCGTTCTGGAATATGCGTTGCAATTAGACACACTAATAAAAATGCCAGTGAAAGCGTATCCACGCACTACATGCATCTAAAAAGATGGCCACTTGTTGACGTGGGTGACTATGTCGGCGCTGGAACGGTTCTTGGATACGAAGGAGAAACTGGTAGAGCTTTTGGCGCACATTTGCATTTTGAAGTAAGAAAAGGCAGAACTGTGTCACCGTGTGAATACATTTATCCAACGTTTAATCCTTTCTATAATGATCAACTTGCACAAGCAGACAATTATAGCTTGGGAAGTGAATACATGTCACTATATAGAACAGTTGTAATGACGGAAGATAATGTTGGTGTAAAAAATCAGCATCCTGTTAACGCATTAGTTAATAATTTTGGTGACTTAATTCAAAATCAAGGTGAGTTTGATAGAGATGTTTCGTGTGGTGGCGAATTAGGTTGGAACTCGAATTGCAGTAATTCAAAAGAATATATAAAATATCTTTCAAAAAATAATTATAACGATTTATACATTAAAGATGTATACCAAGATTATAATTTGGCATTAAAGAACGGATATTTAAATGTTCCGTTCGCATTGTTGGGAATGTATCATGGACTAGATTTTACTGTAAACACAGAAATGCCTGGCTCTTTACCAGCGTTGACTAGAGAAGAGTTAGTTTACATTCTAGAAAATTGGTTGCCTGCGAGATATGGTAATTCGACTTTTAACGGTATGAAAAAAGTCGATTGGCTAATGAAAAATGTGTTTACCGATAAAAATATTGATATAATTATAGAAGCACAAAACAAGTATAGTGTTTCAGCAGTTTTTGCTTTGGCAGTTGCTACAATTGAGCAAAACATGGGACTTTCTGGAACATCGCTTGCCCTTGAAGCTTATAATATATTTAGTATCAAAACTAGTTCAAGCGATGGATTTGTTTATCAAAATGGCAAATTGTGGGTAAATTATGGTAGCTATGGAAATGCATTTAATGGTTTTTGTAGTCTGATTGCAACATCTTCGCATTATTATCAAGCAGGAAAATATACTGTAATGACAATTGCACCAACATATTGCAATGTAGAATGGGGAAATTCTGTAAGCAATATTATAGTAGACATAATGCAATATTACACCGGAACTTGGGTAACAGACTTTAATTTCGGTGCATCATGGTATGGAAATAGCACCATTGCTGAAATTGCCAAAAGCTGTAAAGCGTATTATGCTGCTCATAACTTCTCATATTGTGAGTGTGGTGGCGGAGATAGAAAAATTCCGCCATATAAAGGAACACCGGTTAATGGCGATTTTAGTGCTTTGCCGGTTAGTGTAAGGAAAGGCGTTTGCTCATCACATCCATCACCTGAAAAAAGTGCGACATATAAAACAGACTGTAGTACATTTGTTTCATGGGTGTTGTATGAATATGGACAGGCAAAGGGAATTGAAGATTTTGTAAATAATTTTTGCAAACAAAAACGTAGTTCTGAGTTCCAAGGTTATGCTAAAGAATTAGCTAAAGGTAATAAAAGCGGAATATTTGCATATATGGATTTAGTATGGCTGGCTGAAAGAAAAAAAGAAGCAACTTTTGATGATGTAAAGAATTTCCTAAAAGAAGGCGATGTGTTAGTCTACTATTCAGGAAGTAATCACCACGTTGAGATTTACGCAGGAGAAAAATTAAATGTTTATAACTGTGGTGGCACAAATGGAATACGAGCAAAAGATGGAAATCCAACAAAAAGTTTTCATGGTTCAAGACGAGATTTAACAGCTATAATTAGAATAAAATAACATAACGTTTCAAGTTTTTGAAAGGATAAAAATATGAATAAAATAACTAAATTTTTACTTATAACATGTTTAATATTATTTGTTTTATGTATGCTTATGTTAAAATATGATACATCGTTAAGTGACATGCGTTCCAAAATAGGAAGCAAAATAACTGGTGGAGAACTTACGATGTCAGACTATTACACATTAGTTCAATATATGAATATGTATAAAGAAAGTATTGTGCATGAAAAATATGAACTTGCCTATAGTTTTATAGGCAGTTCATATAAGAAATATGTTTCATACGAAGAATTTTTGAAAAAAATTCCTCAAGATATGGAAAAAATGCAGATATCAGACATCGAAAGAATAACTATGACAACTTTTAATGTTTTATTAGATATTAGCGGAGATAAATATGAATATTCAATTGTTGTAGATAGTGATACAAGCAAATTCGAAATATTGCCAGATTCTTTTATTGATTATCAAAAAGTTGAAAAGCAAGAAAAAAATAAAGAACTTCAGTGCAAGCTAAATGATTATATTGTTAATTGCAAAAACTGTGTTTTTAATTTAGAATTAAACAATACTTCTAGCGAAAATATTAAAATTGAAAATGTAACACTATATACAAATTTACAAGATACAATAGTTAACGAAGAAAGTTTCGAAATTATACCTGATGAAACAAAAGCTATTTCACTCACTTTTAATACCGATTATGCATTCCCAGACAAACTTATTATCGTGAGAAGTGTTGGTGAAAGCGAGAAAACTATAGAATATACATTTGATTTGAGTAAATAATTGTGAGGTGGCAAATGGACAAAAGAAAAAACATTAAAATAATATTATTAATTGTTTCTTTATTCATAGTAATGGCATCTGTCGAAATTCTTATAAGGAATTTAGGCAAAATCACTAATGATTTTTATGAGAAAAAGGTAGAAGAAAGTAAAAAAGAAGAGATATACAATTCAGATGAATCAATTCAGATAAGACAAGTGGAAAAATTTGTTAATGACGTATTTGAGGCTTTAAAAGAACAAAAATATGAAGTTGTTTATAATCTTATGCCATCAACATATAAAAAGTGTTTTTTTGAAAATGATATTGAAAACTTTAAAAAATATGTTGAAAATATAATCAAAACAACTGACGAGTATAATATCGTAAAAACTGTAAAAAAATCTGGAAATTTTCATGTAATGGTTGGAATAACTAGCGGAGTCGACTATACAACGTATAATCTAGCAGTGCAAACAATCGAAAATGACAATTATAATATAATGTTTGGAGATATTATTAATTTGGTGGATACAAACAATATGTGTTTAATCAAAAATAATTTGAAGTATGATTTGGATTATTATTACGAAGATTCAAATTTCGGAATTTTTATAATGAAAGTTTCGAACTTATCTAATAATACAGTCAATATCGGATTTAGAAATGCATATGTTGAAACGGTAAATGGTAAGAAATACGATGGAATGATTACAGAAAGTATAACGCTCAAAGAAGGCGAGAGCAAAATAATAAGCATTGCTTATGAAAGATTAGATTATGCTTTAGCAAATCTAATCTTTACAGAAGTTCGAAATGCCCAAAATGATAAAATTACGATGGGATTAAATGAAATTTTTGTGATAGACACAGAGTAAGACAAAAAATGCTTGATTTTACTCGAAAACTATAGTATAATTCTAAAGAACCTTGACGTGGAATAAGGTATTAACTCCTCTTATTCTAGGTTGAAGGCGATTAAACTTTAAAAAGGAGGAAATAAAAATGATGAGTAAAGAAGAAATCATTAAAGAATATGCTACTCATGAAGGAGATACAGGTTCTCCAGAAGTTCAAGTAGCATTATTAACTGCTAGAATCAATCACTTAACAGAACACTTAAAAGTTCACAAAAAAGATGATCATTCTAGAAGAGGTTTATTCAAAATGGTTGGTCAAAGAAGAGGTTTACTTAAATATCTTGAGAGAACAGATATCGAAAGATATCGTAGCTTAATCGAGCGTCTTGGATTAAGAAAATAATTCTTGCGTTTAAGTATCCACATTTTGGAATGTAAACAAACTACCAATGGGGATTACAAGCTTGTTGGTAGTTTTTGTTTTATGCGAAGAAGGTTGTAGAAATTTTTGAGTGTGGTTTGTAAATAAAATATCCTAGTTAAAAATTTCATAAATCAACCAAAAGAAATCCTTTGTGTGTAGGTGTAATGTGTGAATTCTTACAAAGTATTTAGACATTACAACTACTCGAGGATTTCAAAAAAATATCGAGGTAACCCCTCAGAAGGAGAAAAAAATATGTTTAAAAGTTATGAAACAGAATTAGCTGGAAGACCGCTTATTATTGAAACAGGTAAAATGGCAGGTCTAGCAAATGGAAGTGCACTTGTAAGATATGGTGAAACAGCAGTAATAGTTAATGTTACAGCTTCAAAAAAACCTAGAGAGGGAATAGATTTCTTTCCACTTTCAGTAGATTATGAAGAAAGATTATATGCAGTTGGAAAGATTCCAGGAAGTTTTCAAAAAAGAGAAGGAAAACCAGCAGATAAAGCAATATTGGTTTCAAGAGCTATTGATAGACCAATTAGACCATTATTTCCAAAAGATTTAAGAAATGATGTATGTGTTAATGCGTTGGTTTTATCTGTTGATCCAGATTGTTCTCCAGAAGTAGCTGCTCAAATTGGTACATCTGCTGCACTTTCAATTTCAGACATTCCGTTTAATGGTCCAACAGCAGCAGTTAGCGTAGGTTATGTTGATGGTAAAATTGTTATTAATCCAACACTTGAACAAAGAGAAAGAAATAGACTTAATTTAACAGTTGCAGGAACTTATGAAAAGGTTTCAATGATAGAAGCTGGTGCAGACGAAATCCCTGAAGATGTTATGTTAGAAGCTATTATGACAGGTCATGAAGAAATCAAAAAGCTTACAAAATTTATTCAAGGAATTGCTGATGAAATTGGAAAACCAAAATTTAGTTATGAATCAGCAGAAGTTGATCCAGAATTATTCGAAGTAATTTCTGAATTTGCTAAAGATAAAATGTATGAAGCTGTACAAGCTGTTGATAAAGAAGATAGAGATATTAAACTAGAAGCTCTTCAAACAGAAATCGATGAATTTCTAAAAGAAAAATATGGCGAAAGCTATGAAGAAATCGCTTCAAAAGTTGGAGATGCTGTTTATAAACTAGAAAAGAAAACAGTTAGACACATGATTTTAGAAGAACATAAAAGAGTTGATGGAAGAGCATTAGACGAGATAAGACCACTTTCAGCAGAAGTTGATTTGTTGCCTAGAGTTCACGGTAGTGCAATGTTTTCAAGAGGTCAAACTCAAGTAATGTCAATTGTTACATTAGGAACAATTGGTGATGAACAAGAACTTGATGGATTAGACGAAGAAACATCAAAGAGATATATTCATCACTATAATTTTCCACCATATAGTGTTGGCGAAGCTAGACCATCTCGTGGCCCTGGCAGAAGAGAAATCGGACACGGTGCACTTGCTGAAAGAGCTTTAGCACCAGTTATACCATCTCAAGAAGAATTTCCATACACAATTAGAGTTGTATCAGAAATTTTATCTTCAAATGGTTCAACTTCTCAAGGCAGCATTTGCGGTAGCACAATGGCACTTATGGCAGCAGGTGTTCCAATAAAAGAGCCAGTTGCTGGTATTTCAACAGGACTTGTTACAGATGATTCAGATAGAAATAGGTACATTATGCTTACAGATATTCAAGGTTTAGAAGATTTCTTTGGCGATATGGATTTCAAAGTTGCTGGTACAAAAAATGGTATCACAGCTATACAAGTTGATATAAAAATTGATGGATTAACTAGAGATATTATTAAAGAAGCATTTGAAAGAACTAGAGTTGCAAGAATGCATATCTTAAATGATGTTATGCTTAAAGCAATTCCAGAACCAAGAAAAGAGCTTTCAAAATATGCACCAAAAATTATTTCAATGAAAATCGATGTTGATAAAATCAAAGATGTTATTGGTTCAGGCGGAAAAATGATTAATAAAATCATTGCTGAAACAGGAGTTAAAATAGACATTGAAGAAGATGGAACAGTATTTATTGCTGGAACAGAGCAAGAAGGAATAAATAAAGCAAAAGAAATGATTGAAGTAATTACAATGGATTTAGAAGTTGGAAAGGTTTACACAGGAAAAGTTACTAGAATTATGAATTTTGGAGCTTTTGTTGAAGTTGTTCCGGGAAAAGAAGGAATGATTCACATTTCTAAACTTGCTAAAGAAAGAGTTGAAAAAGTAGAAGATGTTGTTAAAGAAGGCGATGAAGTAGTAGTTAAAGTAATTGAAATAGATAATCAAGGTAGAGTTAATTTTATGAGAATAGTTGACTAAAAATAGGGGGCTTGTTTTATGAGGATTATTGCTTTTGTTGGACCTAGTGGCACTGGAAAAAGTCACAGAGCTCAGATGGTTGCACGTGAAAAGAATATTGATTATATAATTGATGATGCAATATTAATTCACAAAAACAAAGTAATTGCTGGCACTTCTGCTAAGAAAGCAGAAACCAAAATCGAATCAGTAAAACGAGCTCTTTTTTCTATGCCTGGTCAAGCCGAAGAAGTTAAAAAAGTTATTGATAAAGAAAAGCCAGACGGAATTTTGATTTTGGGAACATCTGACGGCATGGTGCAAAAAATTGTTAATAATTTAGGTTTACCAGATATAGAAGAAACTGTTTATATTCAAGATGTGTCAACACCAGAGCAAATTGCCACCGCTAGAAGCATTAGAATGTCTGAAGGAAAACATGTTATTCCTGTGCCAACATTTGAAATAAAAAAAGATTTCTCAGGTTATCTTTTAGACCCGCTTCAAATTTTCAAATGGAAAGGAAAAGGAACAGCACCATATATGACTGAAAAATCAATAATTAGACCAACATTTAGTTATTTAGGCAATTATGTGATTTCAGACAATGTTATTAGAATAATTCTTGAAAAAGTTGCTGGAAATATCGAAGGCATATATAAAGTTCAAAGAGTAAAAGTTGATAGTTATAGCAACGGAGTTATGATTTATATTGACGTTATTTTAGAATATGGACACGTTCTACGAGATTTGATGAAAGATTACAAAGAAAAAGCCAAAAGAGAGATTGACAGATTAACAGCAATGAATGTTTTAGACATTCAAATAGTAGCAAAAGGTTTACACATACCAGAGTAAAAAATAAATTTGACAATACAAAGTTTTGTGATATAATCCTGAGTTTGACAGTTAAAAGTTGTAATCGTTGCAGTACAACGGTTAC
>CAZTCE010000004.1:0-17773 GCA_964612205.1 uncultured Eubacteriales bacterium
GCTGATAATCAGAGTATTCCTGAATATATTCAGGAATACTCTTAAAAGGATCAACTTCATTTGTTAAAATTTTTATATAGGTTGGAATGTCATAAATATTTCTCATATCTATATTCTTCTCAACACACCACTTTATAAAATTCAAAGAGTTAAGTGAAAATTTAATAGGTTGCTCATGCGATATAAATTTTGTAAGAAGTGCGCTACTAACTTTATTAATTCTAATCACAAACGTTTTACCATTATCTATAGTGATATAAAACCTAGTGAAAGCATCATTAACATATATACTCAAATATTCACTCTTTTCAATGTTTTCGACATTATCTAAAAAATCTTGATCATCATTTATATATATCATGTTATTATCAATCTGAAATTCCAATTTCAAATTAATTAGCGCTTGAAAAAAGTTTTCAATTTCATCTTTATCCACGATTTCTTCAATTGTGCTTTTTAAAGTCCTTGTGCCACTAAGCTTTCCAGACATCAAAGCCATCTTATTTTCAACCAAAACTTTCACCTCTTTTATTTTTTATTAAGGTTTTAAATTATACTGCACAGAATTTTTAATATTACCAGATGCATCTTTTACATACACATATAGGCTATGTGATTTTTTATAATCGCCATCTCTAAAAGTATAGCTAATATTTTCTTGGAACGATTGCCAATTGCCAGCACCTGGTTGCTCGTTAACACAAACATACTCCGCATTTTTAGCCATAATATGCAAAATAGCTGTTAAATTATCATTCGCATCTACAATTAAATTTGCTGTGAAACCATCTAGTGTCAAATATGTATCTGCATTTCCACGATTATCATATTGCGCATTTTCAAACTCATTTTTGGCCTTTAAAATAGTATTTTCGTCTTTTTCTATTCTCTTCTTTACTTTCTTTTCAATACTGCTCTTTGCTTTAGTTCTTTGTTTTTCGTTAGTAACATTAGGTATAATTTTATCAGCAATATTGGTTGCTGCCATTGCACCAGAAGTAGCGCCACCAATAGATTCCCCTAAAGGCATACCATCTGTAGTATTAGCAGCACCAACAACAGCACCAATAGTCACACCGGCCGGTATTGCAACCGCATCTGCCAAAGTAGACGCAGCATTCGTAAATAAATCTCCTATAGCAGCATTTCTTAGTTCTTTTACGTCATCTTTTGTATATCCCATGTATGTAGCTTCTTCATATTCATATCCTGCTGTTTCTCTATTAATTATTTTTAATGCATAATCCGCAAAGTCTTGTGAATCCATAATTCTTTCTTGGTTTTCTTTTCGAATATCAGTCATCTTATTTGCAACAATTTGATCTATTACACTTGAATCAGAGGCAGAATTCATCATGTCATTGAAATCACTGACATTTCCGCCATTCGTATTGACTGCATTAATAATATCAATAATAGATACAAAAGGATCCACTGAAACATTATTCATGTTGTCAGAATTAACATCCACATGCTTACTAGTTGCATTTACTTTTATTTTTGAAGCGTTATTTTCAATTGTTTGAGCAACACTCTCAAATTTTTGTTGTGTATTAACAGCTAATGTCGAATCAGTTGAAGCTTTTTTAGCTACCATATATGTCAAAGTATCCACATCAGATTGCAATTTTGCAAATTTTGACATATCATTAAAAATTCTTCGTGCCTCCTTGCTAGTAGGAATTGTGCTTATGGTATCTAAAGCTTCATTAACATTAACTGTATTGACACCAAATTCTTCCATAACTGCAAGTTTTTCGGAAAATGTATTTATCATATTCTCTGTTGCAGGATCAAAATCTTTTTTACCAATTCTTTTCTTATATTGATCCGCAATAGATTGCGCTCTATCCTTTTTATTTGTCGTTACGCCACCACTCTTTGTAGAGTGATTTGCACCATTTTTAGTAGCTCCAGAAGAAACTTTATCTGAAAGTTTAATGTTATCATAAACATTTGCAACACTTACTACTTTATTTTCAACTTCTTTCCTTACATCTTCACGTTTTATTCCGCTATTACCACGTTTTTTCATTTCAATAAATCCAGCACGTACAAAATTATTAGTATTGCGTGATATATCTTTTGGAGTTATTTTAGATGGATCTTTTGAATTCAAAATAACTTCTACCTCAACTTGCAAATTTTGTACAATACGTTTTTTATCTGTTTTAGAATTTTCAGCCAAGCTATATGCGATAGCCGCATTTCCCATTGCTTTATTCAATCTTTCCATCTGATTCATAGTAATTTTTGAATGTTTCATCATAGCGTCAAATTGCTTTCTTTCGTCCATCGTCATTGAACCATCTTGTCTTTTTTGCATTAACTTTTCAAAGTCTTCACGAGCTTTTGCAATTTCTTCTGGTTTTTTCTTATCTAAATTATTAAAAGTATCTATAACCTCTGCCGTTTTTCTAGTCGTCGGTGTAATTTCGCCTTCAGCAGGCAAAAACTTATTCATCCTTAATTCAGCTGCTTGGTTAGTCACTAATTTATCAATATTTCTAACACCATTAGAATCTTTTTTATACAAAAGTCCAAACTTTCTAACTTCTCCAACAGCTCTAATTTGAGATCTTACAAAACCATCCTTAGAAACAACATTTTTAATAACTCTACCACCAACATTTGTTGCAAGTGCTGTCACAAAACCAATCTTTTTAGCAGTCTGTGGAACGCTTCCCAACGATTCTCCGCCACCACCGAAAATAGATTTTAAAATATTCTCACCAGCAAACATAAATGAAGAAGCTATCATAAGTAATATAAAATCATACGAATTTGAATCTAATGTAGAATATATTACATTTACAACAAAAACATATACAATGGCATGAAAAGTTTGAACAAATACACTCATTGAAAACTCTCTAAGCCAAATAGAAAGTGACTGCGCTTTTCCATCATTTAATTTATCCCAAACATACATAAGAACAACAAGTGGGAATATTATAATTAAAAATGCAATGATAAATACTCTTTTAAAATAATACACAACCATCATAACAAGTTGCCATGTCAATATTGCATAGGTAAGTGAAAAACCAATCTTTCCAGCGTGATTTGCCATATTTCCAATTTTAGACATATAATCTGTTCCACTTTCAAAATCAATTACATTATCATAATCTGTATATAAAAATCCTTGATCTAATGACGAGTCTAATGTCGCATTAATAGGAATAACATCTCTTGAGTCTGCGATATACTTAACAAATGTATCATTTAATATGATAATATATTTCATAACATATGGGAAAAACATAAGAATAACAATTCCCATTACCCACGTTGTAAAAGTTTCTTTATATTTTGCAGTAGCTTTTGCTGTAGTAGAACTCATTAATATTTTTAATCCAACGTAGAGTAGCAATATCATATATCCAACCAAAGCTATCGCTTTAAAATTAGAATACCAAGTATTAACCGCTGACCTTAGTGAAAGTATTAATGATGAGTCAGTTTTTTTATCAAAACCATCTAGATCAGACTCAAAAAATTCCAATTTAGTTTCCGAATATGTGTTAAAAATAATATCATCCAAAGTTATTGTTTGATTTAATGCGCCACACAATAAATAATTAATAGTCTTTGACAAGCTTAATATAAAATCCGAAGATATTTTTTCTATACTCTCAAAAAGCGTATCTGGTTCCTCTTTTTTAGCACTGCCAACATAAAAATCATTTTCAGTATATTCATTACTACTAGTATGTTCTGTAACAAATGTAACTCCTGAATCTATTTGTTCTTGTGTTAGTTCAATATAATAATTGGTACCATTTTTTAAAACCTTATGCCTCTCACTTACTTCATCATTTTTGTCATATCCAGAACTTAATTTAGTGCCATCAGAACTTCTAACAATTGGTGTTACTTTTTTCTTACCAACAAGAATATAAATTTCATAAGTTCCAACATCAGAAGAAGTAAAATAAAATTTGTTATCAACTAAATCAAAACTTGAAATTTTTCTTTCTGTTTTGCTATTTTCTACAATATAAAGCATGGAATTTTCTGAATTTTTTAAAAAATTAGTATTATCAACATTTCCATTCATCTCATTTGCAAATGAAGTAGTAGCAAATAATACTACTAAGAAACTCAATATCAGAATTATTTTTTTGAAATTTATTTTCATATCATTTGCCTCCTTTCATTTTTTAGAATACATAAAACTAACATTTTAATATTTAACTTCCTCCATTAATTCTTGAATTCAATCGTTTTAGTAATGCTTGTCTTTTCGCTTCTTCTTGAGTTATTTGAGAATTTACATGTTCGCTTTTTGCTTGATTTGCATAGTATTTTTCATTTATTTGCATTGAAGATTGATTATTTTTCAAAGAAACTCTATCTCCCACAACACGTGAATCTATTGCAGACAAAGGTTTCTCAACAATACCTCCTACTTTACCTGAAACTTCATTAACCATATTGTAACCAGTTGGAACATTAGTAAGTATTTCTGTCACAGGATCATTTTTTCCTTCCATTGATGTTCCAAGCATTACACCAGATGTTGCTGTACCATAACCCATTTTCAATGTTGCAACGCCAGAACCAACTAAAGTTTCAACCACACCTTTGGTAACATCTTGTACCGCCATTTTTCTAAATTCTGCTTGCTTATTATCAAGATATTCGTCATATTCTTGCCCCTTGTCCAAAAATACATTAGCATCCAGTTGAATTCCAGTATCATTTTCAAACTTCTCTTGTAGTTCTGACAATCTAGTATTCATCGCTTTTTCAAGAGATTTTTTTCTTTGAAGCTCTCTATCAAAAAGTTGTGGCAATTCATCTTCTTGCAAATCTTCAACTTTTGCATTTAATCCCGCTAAAATCCTACCATCAACAGCTTGCTTTAATCTATTTGTTTGACTAATCGAATTGTTTTTAATTTCTACTACGTTTTTAATTGATTCATTAAGCAATCTTCGTGCTTTATCATCAGAATAGAAAATAGGATTATCAGAATTATTAATTGTTTGAACATCTAAATTTAAAGCAAAATCTTGTAACGTAAAGTTAGTTTCTTCCATTTCTTCTTCTACAATATGTTTCAAAGAACTATCATTATTAGCATCTAATGCAATCTCTAATTGTTCTTTTAACTCCATTACTCCATAGCCATTTGAAGCATCTTTTATTACTTTCATTGCATGTCTTACTTTCTCTTCTTCATTTGAAAATGTTTGAGCTGGTGATGAAGCTCTAGCTATCGCTGCCTCTTCATCAATAACAATACTGTTAGCTGCGGCAACTCCTTTAAGTCTATTATATGAAGAAACATTATTATCCATATTAACATATCTTTTCACATTATCACTTGCTGTTCCATTTTTTACATTATTTCGTATATTAATTAAATAATCAGCTGAGCGCTTTATTTCAACATTCGGTTTACCGTTTCTGGCTCCTTTTACGACTTCATTAGCAGTAGCAACTGTTAATAAATTACTTAAATCATTTAATTCTGCCTCACTTAATCCCATGCCTGAAACGATTCTATTTAACTCATCAGGATCAACATTTGAAAGTTGATCGATTTTTTGTTTAAATTCCTCATCTGACAAATTACCTTTACCATTCTTATTTAATAAATCGCCAACGTTACTTCTAATTTGTTCTTCACTCAACTTAGGTACGACTGTTCCGGAATTATTTAATAAATAGCCGGCATTTCTAAGTGCTTCATTACGTTTCTTTTCATGTTTTGTTGTTTGTCTTTCAAGATTATAATCATAAGCTGAGCCAAGTAAATTCAAACCTTTGCCCAAAACACTCTTTGAACCCACAGTTGCGGAAGCAAACTTTCCAAGAGATTTCACAGCACCGATTGCAACCTTCGTTCCAACAACAGTCTTTGCAACCTCAAGCGGTCCGCCACCTTTAGTACCCTTAATTTGAGCAAACATGCTCTTAATTATATCTCCACCTTTTGTAACATACGCAATTCCCATAATCTTCAATAGCCAATTCTCAGGTGTTAATTTACAGATTAAACCCATCACAAGTACATAATTTATAGCATGGAAACTTTGAATAAACACTTGTAATATAAATTCTTTGCACCAACTATTAAATGCTTGCGATTTACCATCAGCAATTTTATCCAATGCGTAAGATATCGTAACCAATGGAAAAATTGCAATCAAAAACATAACTGTTATCAAACGTTTAAAATATACTAGCAAAAATTGAAGTATTTGAAATAGCATTACAAACCAACAAATTGCTGCAGCTAAATTATCTTTTTTAGCCGCTTTATACATGTTCATCATATAATTATTATCAGAATCAACAATTTCATAACCGTTGTTCGAACCAGCAATACCACCAGATTGCTGACGAATAACTGCTTGATTATCAGTTGTTAGAAAGCCTTCGGATTTTTCATATATGTAAGTTACAAGTGCATGATTCAAAGTAATTGTATATCTAATTATATAAGGGAAAAGAAATAAAATAGCAATTCCTTTAACCCAATCTAATAAAATTGTTTTGTATTTTGATTTTTTCTCTGCCGTAGAAATTAAAAGCACTCTTATCCCCAAATAAACTAGCATAATCATATAAACAATCAAAGCAATATTTCTAAACAAATGAAAAACATTATTCAAAGTATCAAGTGAACCCTCAAGCAAAGGATTGCATCTACCGGTAATATTTTAAATCATTATTAAAAAATGTTAATTGTATTCTTTTGTATTGATCAAAAACGATACTATCAATCGTAATATCTTCTTTAGCAATAACGGCAACTAACTGATTTAATCTTTCACCTATCCAAGTAATTGTTCCAGCAAATATTTTTTCATATAACTCTGGTTCACTATCTTCGGCTATTATGTCTTCTGAATCGGTTACTACAAACTCCATAGAAGCACTTGCGTTGCCCAATGGTACTAACTTAACAATAGTGTCGGGATTACTAACATTAACATAATATTCAACACCAGGTTTGAGCGTAAGGACACTTGGGCTCATAGACCCATGAATATGACTCGTTTGATGTTTTTTGGTTGGATCTTCTACTTCACGAACACTAGTTATTTCAGTTTCTTTACCACCATCAACACTATACAAGTTGTAATAAGTATTTTCTTTATAGTCCTGTGGGATTGTAAACACAACCTTATAATTCGCCTCTTCATTCGCGAATGAAACATTGGCAAATAACATCACTAAAAATATTACTGCAAAAAGTATTCTTTTATAAAATTTACTCATATTATTTGCCCCCTTTCATATCTAAGATTTTGTGTTGCTACTAGCATTATTTGTACTTGTATTACCATTATTAGCTCCACTTCCTGCCGACTTACTAGTCGATTTGTTTCTTTTATATGCTGATTTAAGCTCATTTTTTACATTAATATCTTCTGGTTTTGCTTTTTTAGTTTTTCCTGAAATTGCATTTGCGATTTGTGCACCTTGTGTAACAGATGCAACATCGCCACCCGCAATTGCTGTCGCTGTGCCAACAGCTACTCCTGCTACATTTCTCGCATTTCTAACCACAGAATCAACATGTGGAGCTACTTTAGCAGTTGCACTCCTAATATTACTTCCTGCAGCATATGCTTTATCACGTACTTTATTCCAATTTTCTCTTCTTCTAAGTTGTGAATCTGTTGCATTTCCATTTTTATTATCAGCAGCCAGTTTAATTTGTTTATTCCTACGTATTTCCGCTTTTTTATCAGCCCTATTTTGACTCTTTTGCAACTTATTCATTCTTGACTTATTTTTTTCAACAACTGAAGCATCTTTTTTGCCTTTTCCTGAAAATGCAATTCTTGCCGCAGAACCAGCAATAGTTAATGTGTTAAGCATTGCACCACCTAGTTTTCCAACAGTAGAACCATTTAAACCAAATATATCTTTTAACAACGACTCTGAAGGAATAAGCATAAGCAAGCTTGCCATTAAAAATAACCAATTGCCTTCATCTTTGGCGTATATATTTAATCCCATCTCAACCAACACAACATAAATAATTGCATGTATAGATTGAATAAAAATATTTGAAAGCAATTCTTTAAGCCATAAAGAAAAAGTTTGTGATTTTCCATCTGCCATTTTATCTACCGCGTATGACATCATTATTAGTGGAAAAATCGCTATTAAAATTGCAACCATAAACACTCTTTTAAAATATATAAACGCTAAGCTAATTAATTGGAAAAATAACACATACCACAAAATCGCAAAAACAATTCTCTGGTATCTACCAGCATAAGCTCTCATCATTCCCAGTAAGTCGCTTTGATGTATTTTTATTGCTTCATCAATAATTGAAATCTCTCTACAAACTTCACTATACTCTGAAAATAATTGCATCATGTCATCTTTAACACCAGTGTATACACCAGGAGCAGAAGATTCTAAAATTATATCTGCAAAATATGTTTGCATCTTATTATCAAAAACTCCATTTTTATATTGCACAGACACATCTTCAATTTCAACAGGTGTGTAAGTATTTACTAATACTTTTTCAATCTGCTCGTCACTATATTCATGATTTACAGCAAAACCCTCGATTATAGGAAAAATATTTTTAAGTCTTTCTCCTAAATATTCATCAATTTTCCTATCTATATCCTCATCAGTTAAATGACTATATTCGCTTTTATCTTCTTTAATTTTTCTTTTTAGTTCATCAAGTTTTTTATCGTATTGTTTGCTTATTTTTTCTTTTGCTTCTAACAGAATATTTTCGTAATCGTTTTCTTTTTCTGTTCTGAGTCCTATCAATTCCTCAACTGAAATTGTTGTACTATCAGACCCCATAATATCTTTATAGATACTACCATTTTTTGCATTTGGTTCATAAAGATTGTAATATGTTTTCATTGTTTCATGACCTTTTCCAATATAAGAAACAAATGCAGAATTAATTTTAAACAAAAACGGAATTCCATACCTTGGCAATACAGCTAATAACAATAAACCAACAACCCAGTTTCCAATATAAGATTTCCATTTATCTTGATTACCAGTACCAGAATTTAATACTATCATAATTCCAATATACACTAATATAATCAAATAAACAATATATGCAAGAGTTTGAAATGCATTAAACCAATAATTTACAGTTTCCTTAATAGCACTGTCTAATGCACTATTACTTTTTTTACTATATAAATCCAATTTTGTCTTTTCATACTCATCAAAAATCAAAGCATCTATTGTAAGCGAAGAGCCAAATATACTTTCCTTTCGTAACATACCTAAAAGCACCCTATCACCAAAAAGTACAAGCAACCTTGTTATTTGCGCTTCTAGCCAAGTAACTTTATTCGAACTATCATCTAAAGCCAAATTAGAATTTCCCTCAAAACGATACGAAAGCGAATTTATTTTTTCAACCGCAATTGTAGAAATTAGAGTGTCTTCATCCACATTATCCTTATTATATAAAAATTCAATTTCGTCAGCATCATCAGTAAAAATATCACTGTTATTCAAATAAGCATTAGGTACGAAACCTAAACTTGTAAATAAAGAGATGCCTTGTTGTGCATTAGTAAAATAATACAATTTTGTGTCTGAAGCCTCAAAACCACTTTCTCTTTCATAAGTAACATTTGACAAATTCATTTTTCTTTCAACTCGTGTACCATAAACATTTCCCAATGCACCAAATTTAAGATAATCTGCCGACTCTCCATTTTCAAAATCATTTACTGCTTGAATTTTTCCACTTTCAGACATCCAATATCCATCAAAATTATGTGTTGCAATGTTAGACAAAGTTTCATAAGAAGACAATTCTTTGATTGAATATGCCGAACCTAATGAAGAACTCTGTGATCTTTTCTTCGTTTTAATACCTAATTGCCAATTATTAATATCAGAATATTTATCCTTATTTAAAGCAATATTCGCACCCGATTTTCCAGTCATTATAAGCGTAAATGTTATTTCCTTTTTAACACTATCGTAATTAACAGTATAAATTCCAGGCACCGTAACTTTAAAATCGAAAGGAATGGTGTCAACAGCAAAATATACCTCTTTATACGCATTTGCATCTATTATGTAAGGATTTATTTCTGTACCATCACCATCAACTGGTGTATACCCCACCAATTGCCCGGTATTTTCTGAAGCATATACCATCGAAGAAAGTAAAACAATGAAAATCATTGCTATATTTATTAATTTTTTAAATGTTTTTTTCATTGTTTTCACCTCCTACATATAAAAACAATTTTATTTTTCAGATTCATCTACTCTTTCTTTTATAATTTTTATTTCTGCTGCATTTTCAAATCCAGCGCCACGCCTGCGCGCAGCCATAGCATAAGCCTTTCTAAGAGCTTCTTTCTTTGCTTCATCTAACTGTTTATCTGCATCAGTAAATATTTCATCATCATGTTCACCTTTCGAATATTCCTTTGCTAAAGAAAAACCTGCCGCCGTGCCAACCACTTTTCCGGTTACACCTCTTAAAAGATTCGAAGCACCACCACCTACTAGCTTTCCGGTGCCAATACCATGTATTGCATTTTCTAATCCTTTATTTATACCAGAACTTCCCTTACCATCATTCTGCGCCATTCCTAATGCAAAGCCATTTACTCCACCAACAGCCTGTAAAAATACGCTACCACCTGTTCCAACAGCTCCTGCGGTCTTCTCTGCCCATCTGCCAAGTCTATCTGCGCGCTTGTTATCCAAATTATCTTTTAATGACTGATTAGCACTATTCACAGTAACTGTTGAAGTATTTCTTCCTAATTCAACCGGAGCCATGCTACTTTGAGTTTCAATTGTAGATGTTGAATTTGAATTATTATTTTCTATTGCATTTACCGCATCAGTGTTAGAACGTGTACTTGGAGTTGTTGCGTCAGCCGAAGTACGAGCTGGTCTATCTTTAATAGCTTTTTTGTCTGCATTACCGTCTTTTGCACCATTTTTTCCTGAAAATTTAGGCATCATTTTCTGCGAATTTTTTGCAAAGTTTATTGCCATCATACCAGCAGCAGCCATATCGCCAATTGAATTTATGCTTGACTTAGCACCAAATATTCCTCTGATAATTTTTTCACCTTCGAATAAGAATAATATGCAAAGTATCATAAATAACCAGTTGCCTTCACTAAAATAAGAATTTATTCCAATTGACACAACCACCACATATATCGCAGCATGAAAAGACTGTACAAAAACATTAATAACAAACTCTTTAAACCATACACCAAAAGTATTTAATTTAATGTCGCCAATTTTACTAAATGGGTATAATGCCATCATAATAGGAAAAATTGTTATCAAAAATCCCAACATGAAAATACGTTTATAATACATAATTATAAGTGCCAACAGCTCACCAATTAATATGAAATAAATGATTACAAGTGGAAAATCTGATTTATGTGCGGCAATAAAGCGAATTTCCATCATAGCATTATTTCCAAATCTGTTTTCAGCAATAGCTGTAGCAGCAAACTTCTTTTGAGATTCTTCATTAATGTTATCAATATCTTCGCCTAACATCATCATGATAAATCCATCTGTTCCATATAAATCTTTTGCGCGCCATAAAGTAGTTTTCACATCAGCACTCTCAATTTTTTCAACCTCTTCACTTTCAAGCGCCTTGATTGACTTACAAAATGCATTATTTAATTTTATGGCATATTTCATAACATACGGGAAAAATATAAGCATTGCTATTCCCATTCCCCATGCTGTTAATGTTTGCTTGTACATAGCCTTTTTGCTGGAAGTTGATGATAACAAAATTTTAATTCCAAAATAAACTAAAATTGCCATGTAGAATACCAAAACGAAATCTCTAAAGATTCCATACCATGTATTTATAGTGCCCTTCATAATATCTTTTATAGGTTTTATTTCGCCTAAATTTTCTCCACTAACTTTATTATCAGTGTCTAAATCATCAAAAAAGTCCACGCTTAATTTATCAATCTCATTATATACCACTTTATCTATTGTAACAGATTCTCCTAGAGCAGAAGATATCATATGTAAATAAGAATCACCAGCAGGAATTGTTATCCCACAAAGTATTTCGATAATAAGTTTTTTTACTTTTGCCCACAAACCACGCTCTGAATCACTATCTATGATATTATTAGAACTAAATTCAAGTCGCTGAACTTTAGAAATTTTATCTCCATTACCATCAACTGGCACCAACGAATAGGTGTAATTAATATCTTCACTCGGCACAATTAAAGTATTTAGCTCATGTACATATTGGTCTGAAAACTTTACAAAATTATTAGATGAATTAGATAATGAGCATTCCTCACCTAATGAATTATTAAAAGTTATTTCAAAATAATATTCCTTATTATCGATAGTCAATGTACCAGTTGAGGGATTCACTGTTTGATTTAAAAGTTCCGATTTTGTTGTATATACATAAGCTTGGCTAATTACATTTTTCTCATCATCAAGCACTTGATGTTTCTTTATGCAACCAGCTTCTAATATTTCATCTAAAACTTGTTGCGGAGTAACAACATTTTCATTTTCACTCTCTGCTGCAAAAACACAATTACCAAAAGAAAATAGTGCTATGACAACAAAAAAACATATACTTTTTCTAAATATTTTATTCATCATAACACCACCTTTCCTTTTAATTTATACTATTATTTTCCAAAAAGAGCTTTTTTGATTTTTCCAGGTGCCCCTAGCAAAGCTCTAGCACCACCTCTTTCAGAAGTATCAATTGATGAATTAAATAATCTCATAAGAATCTTTTCACCAGACATCAAAAATGATGTGGCAATTATCATAAGTAACCAATTTAAAGTTTTTACCTCGCCATTTACAACCATAGGTCGTATCTGATTTATAACAATTCCAGAAATAACTCCATAAATCACAGCATGAATACATTGCAAAAACACTGTACTAAAAAACTTTTTACACCACGAATTAAATGTTGCACTTGAATTTCCAAACATATTACCAGACACATAGCCAACAACAACTAGTGGATATATAATAAGTAAAAATGCAATTGTAAAATAACGTTTTAAATAAATTATTACAAGCATATAAAGTTGTATTAGCATTATGTACCAAATAATTGCATAAACAAATCTAAGAGTAATACCTGTAAGTGCACGTAGAATTCGCATCATATCAGCTGTAGCAGCATATTGCTGTATTTTGCTTAAGTATAACTCCGTAGCCTCTTTGCTTCCAGCAGTAATTCTAGCATTATGTGATGCAATATAAATCGGACTTCTAAACTCCAATTCTTCTTGTTCCAAATCAGACACTTGAGATATTGTGGCACCAAGTGATTGATTAATTCCGCTATAGGCATAATCTTTAATTTTTGCAACTAAAGCATCATTCAAATCAAATGATAAACGCAACACATACGGAAAGAAATATACCAACATCACGGCAATAACAATTTTCTTTAAAGATTCGTACGCACCTGCTTTGTCATTAGCAGTACCAAACATTATTTTTATGCCCGCTACAACCAAGTACGAAATAATAACTACCAATGCTAACTTCCTAAAATAGCTAAACCATTTGTTTATAAATTCCTTAACTGTTTCCGAAGCTTGTGAATTAGCATGATTTTTAGAATTATCAAAGAAATTAGCATTCAACATTTCAGAGTCATTAAAAACAATTCTATCGATAGTTAAATCTTCCCTAAAAACTTTTGAAAGATAATCTTGTGCATAATCTCCAACTGTCAATGCAATTTCTGTCATAACTTGTTGAAAAATTCCAACATTTTTTTGCAATTCTTCTATTTTTTTTCTATCCAATTCAATTCCAGAAGCTCCGTTTAAAGAATCATCGTTTTCAGAACTAGATTCATCTATTCCCGAACCGATTTCGCTCCAATAATCATCTGAAGCGTTTGAACCGGTGCCTATCCATTCGTCTCCTTCATTAAAATCAGTATTATCAATTTCAATTGCGTAGACAAAACTAAAAGAAGACACCATAAGAAAAATTAGCAAAACAGACAAAGCTTTTGTTAATATATTTTTCATATAGCACCTCCTTTCGATTTATTCTGCTATTAATCCATTTGTTCTGCAATTTTGTTTATATTCGTTTCAATAAAGCTAAACTCTCTTTGCGTTGGTCTAATTTCTAAGATTGCTGTATCGTTTCCAACCTTTAATAGCCCTTCACCCCTTGTTGCCGTAAGCAAATATGAAGCTTCACCTTCAGAAAGTTTAAACACTTCTCTTAAGTATTCTATTTCAGATTTATCTTGTGCTAAAAATAATTTTGTATCAGAAGAAGTCAAAACTGCTTGTGCTTCTTTGTTTTCGTAGAAGTCTTGGAATTTTTGTGAAATAACAGCAAGCGAAACATTTCTTTTTCTTGCACGTCTTGCCATAGTATTAAGAAAGTCTACGGCTTCAGGGTATGGAAGAAGCATCCACGCCTCATCAACAAGCACTCTCTTCTTTTTAGCTCTTGCTTTATCTTCACTATTCTTTTTAACATATTTTTCCCAAATCCAAGAAAGAAGAATTTGTTGTGCAAGTGGTCTTGCAAATCTTTCTTCAAGTTGAGAAATATCTAAGTTTATAAATGTTGCACCATCTAGAAGTTCGAAAGTCGACTGACCATCGAAATATGCCATCTGACCATCATACTCACGAACGTACTGCCTCATAACTTTCATTAAATAACTATAATGGAATTGATAATCAACGTTATCATTTTCTTGCGCTTTTCTTGCAAGACGCCTATACCAAGAACCGATAGTTGGTAACTCTTTTTTCTTTCTTGTAAGTCTAACACCAAACTCAACATTATCATCATCATACAAACTGTTAGGATTATTATTAATTCCTCTAGCTTGATATTCTTCCGCAACAGTTTCTGCAATAATTTGTTTTGTAATTTCATTTACTTCATCAGATCTTGTACTACCTCTAGCCATAGTAACTAAAACATTGGTAACGTCTTCAACTTTATTTTCAACATTTAAAACTGTTCTTTCTTTACCAGTAATTTCGTCTTTTACAATTTCAGGTTCAATATCGAAAACATTGATAATAGTTTTCGAGTTAGGACTAATAACAACATTAATCCCACCTAGGCTTTCCGCAACAATTCCGTACTCACCTTCAGCATCTAACGCCAAACTTTCGATTCCCATAAGAACAGAAGAACGAGCAGTTATTGTTTTTATTGTAACACCTTTACCGGCACCAGACTTACCAAAAATAACCATATTATAATTTGTAAGTGATGAATGAAAATTATCATATAAAATAGGAAGTCCTGTTTGCTTGTCAAACCCTAGGGGAATACCTGTTGGATGTCCAATTTCAGATGAAATAAATGGAAAAACAGTTCCCATTGAACTTCTATCAAAAGTATGTTTCTTTTGAAGTTGATTTCTATTAAAAGGCAAATTTGATTTAAAAGCTTTTTCTTGAATTGCCCACGCGCTTTTCACTTCAATAAGCCCTTTAGACATTTCCATCGAAAGCAATTCCGACATTTTGTCTAGTTCATCTAAATCATACGCAAAGATTGTGCAAACAATTGAAGCTTCAAAAAGTTTATTAAAACCAGCTGCAATCTCATCTCTAATACGTTCTGCTTCAATTCTTTTATCTTCAATTAATCTTTCCCTGTTTATATCTCCTCTCTTTTGAGCAACGATTCTCTCAGACTCCAAAGAAACGATAACTTTATTCAAATTATTTTGCGATGTTGCTTCTGGAATTGGATTTATAAAAACCGAAGTATTTATATCACCAAAATTATACATACCCCTTAAAAAATATGGGAAAGTAGCCATTCTTGGAAGTCCAGAAACGTAGTGACTTCTTGCATACCTAGTAATACTAGAAACAATCTCTAAATGATTTAATTCATAAGCATTTATACCAGATGGCGCAATCAAATCTTTTATAGTTCTTTTATTCTTGGTAATAACATTTATATCTTGCTCTTGTTGTAATGTCAAATCAGCTTCTGGTTGAAAATTTTCTTCACTTTTATTTTTATTATGACCAAACATCTATAAATCCTCCCCTCTTAAATCAATTTTTCATCTTCCGGAATCGTTGATGCTGCAGGAGTTTCTTCATTAGTATTCTCCGGTGTATTAATAATGTCAATTGCCTTGCTAGTAGCACTTTGTGTTTCTGATGCAGATAAAGTTTCAATCTCATCTTCGTCAAGAATAGGCACGTGCATCTCAGAATTTAGTGAAATTAGTGCATCATCTACAACCTCTTGTTCAAACTGATCACTATTTTCAATAATTAATTGCATTGCTTGTGCTTTAGCTGAATCTTCATGTTGTTCTTCATCTGTCAAACCATTTTTGTTTTTTAACTTATTCATTGCATTTTGTAACGCCTTTTCAGCTTCCTCAATTGCTTTTTCTTTAACCTCATTATCGATTGCTATTTGTTTCTTTTCAAGTACATCTTGAGCTGTCGAATAAAGCCTATAAAATCCGTTATCCAACGCTTTTCTAATATTATAAACATCTGAGTCATCTCTGTTATAAGCAATGTAAAGCATTTCAGCAAGTTCCATAGAATTCATGATTGACGTTTGAACTCCGCAAGGAGCAAGTGCGCCAGCAATACTTCTGCATCTAGTATAAAGCTCAGAATAAGCTAAATCATGCGCTTCTTCTTTAGAAAAATTTGAAGTTGAACCAAGTTCTGAAACATGATAAGACACAACGATATAATATTTTCTTTGAAGAATATTTCTATTCATACTCATTTTTTCAACATAATTTACAATATCAGAACCATATTCAAGAAGAATTCTCTTCTTTTTAAGTTCAAAATCAAGTGCACTCTTCTGCTGATTAGTCAAATTTCCAGAACGCTTTGCAACACCATTTGCATTTTCGGTTCTAATATATTCATCTCGCAAAACCCCTAATCTGTCTTTATATGCATTAATGCTCTCTTCTAAATTTAAAGAACGTGCTTGCACATAAAGCTGAATTGGATATTTTAAAGTGTTAAGGAAATTACTAAAACCTTCTTCTACAGCAAGCATTTCGTTTTCAGACATAAGGTCATAATTTATTCCTTGACACTTTATCGCCATAACGAACCTATTGCCATTATCTTGAATAATCATATCATCTTCAATTTTATCGAACTCCATGAATTTTTGAACATCCTCCTTCGGATATTCAATTTTAGGTGAAGCATTCTTTTTTCTTGCTTCAATATCTTTTTCACTCTTCAAATTATCTTGGCTTGTGCCCTCTCTATAAATCAACACGCATAAAATTCCAGCGCCAAATGCAAGTATCACTATCGCCACAGTGATAAACATATCTAGTGGATCCATTAAATTATTCCTCCTTTGTCATAAGTGTTTATATCTTCATTACTTTTTTGGCAAATCATATGTGTACACTTTTCTATTCTTTTTGTATTCAAAATATTTCGCTATAACTTCATACACAAAATCTCCACCAGTCTTTTTAAATAAATCAAACGCATTAGATTTTGGAATTTTAACTTGACCAACAATAAAACCAATCAATGCACAAATTCCTAGCAATATCCATCCAACTAATGTTGCACCAATAGCATTAAAAATAGAATAAAATATTGCGCCAACGCCAATTCCAATAAGAGTTCCTATAAACCCCCACATTGAAAAGATTATTAAAATCCTTCCTTCACCCTCAACTTCTCTAGGTATAATATGAGTTCCCATAACTCCACCTCCTAATCATTTGTATATAGACATATCCAAAGCTTATTATAACATATATAGC
>CAZTCE010000005.1:0-17193 GCA_964612205.1 uncultured Eubacteriales bacterium
ATTTAAGTCAGAATATTATGAATTACCAAGTAAATATGAAAAAACCACAGTAAAGTTATTAGTTCAATCGCCAACAAGAATGTATGCTTATTGGGATGTTTCTGTTAAAAACACTAAAGAGTTTTCAAAAAAGTTTTCTAATTACAATAATTGCACTCCTTTTTTGAAAATTGAAAATTTAACTCTTGGATATTCTTATGAAATTCAAATAGATCCTTTTTCAAATAATTATTATATTGATGTTGTTGATACTGATTGTGATTATAAAGTTGAACTAATTAGAAAAACAAATGATTCTTCTTTTATGGTTGCCGCTTCTAATGAAACCCATATTCCTAGAAGTGCTCCGTGCGATTATAGCGAAGATATCATATTTAGGAACTGTATTTGTTTATCTGTTACTGATAAATTTAAAATATATACTCAAAATAGAAACAATCTTAAGAGATATACAGATTTATCCTTTGGTGATTATGACGATGCTGTTAGCTCAATGCAAAATTTATCCAAATAAATTATTGGGGGTATAAATATGCCAAAAGGTTATTTAAATATAGTGTTACACGCTCATTTGCCTTATGTTAGGCATCCGGAAAGTGAGGAATATATTGAGGAAAGATGGCTTTTTGAAGCTATCTCCGAAACCTATATTCCTCTTTTAATTTATTATCAAAAACTAGTCGATGAAAATGTTAAATTTAGAATCACAATGAACATCACTCCACCACTTATTACAATGCTTAAAGATCCATTGCTTCAACATCGTTATAAAGTTTATCTACTTGAACGTATTCGACTAGCAGAAAAAGAAATTCGCAGAACTCGTGATAATAAAGAATTAAATGATTTAGCAAAAATGTATTTTTGGAATTTCAAAGAATATTATAAATTATATAAAAGAAAATATAATTGCGATTTAGTTGAAGCTTTTAAACATTTTCAAGATATTGGTGTTTTAGAAATAATTGCTTGTCCAGCGACTCATGGCTTTTTACCTCTTTTAAATGTAAATCCTAGTGCTGTTAAAGCTCAAATTGCTGTTGGTGTTGATACATACACAAAAACATTTGGCAAACCACCTAAAGGCATGTGGCTTTCTGAATGTGCATATATTCCAGAAATAGAAAAGTATCTTCGTCAATATGGAATCCAATATGTTTTTCTTGAAACTCACGGAATTATGAATGCTAATCCGAAACCACTTTATGGCACTCTTGCCCCTATTGTTTCTACTAATGGTCTTGTCACTTTTGGTAGAGATAATGAAAGTTCAAAACAAGTTTGGAGTTCTATTTGCGGTTATCCTGGTGATCCAAATTATAGAGAGTTCTATAAAGACATTGGTTATGAAGCTGATTGGGATTATATTAAAAGATATGTTTCTCGTAGTGGACATCGTGTTGACACCGGAATTAAATATCATAAAATCACTGGTAAAACTAGTGCCAAAGAATTATATAATAACAGTAAAGCAATGGAAGTTGCCGAGCTTCAAGCAGATCACTTTATAAATTCAAGAATAGAACAAGTAAATAGTGTTGCAGATGATATGAAAATTCCGCCTGTCATCACTTGTCCTTATGATGCTGAGCTTTATGGTCATTGGTGGTATGAAGGCCCTTATTGGTTATATGTTTTATTCAAAAAAATTCATTACAACCAAGATACGATTGAACTAATAACGCCATCTGAATATTTGGAAAAATATCCAAACATTCAATGTGCTTCTCCTTCAATTTCAACCTGGGGTGCTCATGGGTTCAATGAGGTGTGGCTAAATCCTGGCAACGATTACATTTACAGACATCTGCACAATGCCGCTGATAGAATGGAATATCTTGCTGAAACTTATCAGCTACCTTATCCTCTTGAAGAAAGAGCATTAAAACAATGTGCTCGTGAATTGTTGCTAGCTCAAAGTAGCGATTGGCCTTTTATAATCACTGCAAATACAATGGTTGATTATGCTCACAGACGTGTTCGTGAACATATTGGCAGATTCAATGCACTTGCAGATATGATAGATTCGGGTAATATAAACGAAGAATATTTAAGCCAAATTGAATATAAAGATTTAATCTTTCCAGATATTGATTACAAATTATACATTAGAGAATAATAAAAAACACCAGCTAATTTTTTAGTTGGTGTTTTTAAAAACCTCCAACTAAATTAGAAGTTGGAGGTTTAATCTTATCTAATATTTTTGTATTTTTTTAGTGTTTCTTTTCTTATTCTATTATCTCTGATTTCATTAATCATTTTTTCTAATGAAGATTTTTGTTGTTCGTTTAGTAAATTAATGATTGCATCTAATTCATTCGTTTGCTCAACATTAATATTTTTAGTAAGCAAGTTTAATGCCTGTTTTGGCAAAGTGTTTGTAACCATGATAATAATTTCAGAACCAATCGAATCTCTTGACGCTTCATCTACAAAATAGTTGTCTTTTGCTGTTGTTCTAGTTTTGTAATAGTTATTAAGCATTGCTTTTTCATATAGTAACGAAACATATATATCTTTTAATTCTTCTGTGTTTTTTCGAGAATTATTGATTTTTTCTTTCATCACTAAAAGTTCTTTGTCATTCTTACCTCTTTCCAAAATATATGTTGCTTGCTCTAATGAAGAATTATCATTGTTTATAAAATAATCTGTTAGCAAAATAACTTTTTTATCTTGAAGTTTTCTATATGCTATATCATTTTTAACAATTGCTTCTAATATTTTCAAAAACTTCTTACCAGTTTTATCAGACGCTAATATTGCTTCCAAATTTTTATTTATAATTTCTTTTTCTTCTTGCATGCATGCATCGATTTCTCGAACAAATGCATCTTGCATTTCGAAATCAAAAGATTTTCTAAATTCATTAAGCAGAGAAATTATTTTTTTGTTAACATCGTTAAGTTTAATTATTGCCACTTTTTCTTTGTCTTCAAGTAAGATTGTTTTTGAAAGTTCGATTAAATTATTTTCAGTAAACTCAACACTTGAAACATTTTTAGCTTCTTCTTGTTTTAATTCTTCTTGTCTTCTTGCTTCTTCCATTCTGTTTACTTCTTCAAGTTCTTCCGCTGTCGCAGTATTTGCAAATGGATTAACAAATTTTTCTTTTTGTGTTTCCTCTACTTTATTATTCGTATAAACTTGTATAATAACATTTTCAGCTTTTTTATCTGTTACTAATAATGTTGCAGGTCTAAATTCTAGATACCTCCAGATATCATTTTCATCATATATAACAGGATAATTTTTCTTAGGAATATATTCCACGCCTTCTTGTATATTAAGAATAACATCTCCTCTAAGTTTTTTACCATCTGTTGTTTCATATCTTATAACAACAGGAGATTTCTTTTCTTGGTATACTAAATTAATAATGTTATTTATGCTACCAACAGTTAATTTTTCTGGTTCTGCACTAGTAAATGCCCATTTTCTATTTTTGCTATCTAAAATAACTTCATCTATTTTAGGAATAAATTCAACACCAATATTTTGTTGAATATGCTCAGACTCTTTTATTGCATTTCCAACAATATCTCTATAACGAATTAATACTTCTGCTTTTGCAATTTCGAAAGTCATCTTGATGATGTTTTCCTTAGCATTTTCTCTAACTCTAATTGTATCAACCGTTTTCTCTATATTCTCCCATTGTATTCCTTTTCTGTCATTAACAAACTGAACAAGTTTTGGAGTATATTTTGTTCCGACTTGCAATTGAACTATATCATCATCGCGCAATTTGTTTCCATCAATATCTTGATAAACGATAGATATGTTACTATAAACAGGTTCATATGTTAATTCAAACACATTAAGTTCTTCTTCAGAGCCAATAGGTTGCTCTCTAATAAGTAACTCTTCCGGAATACATTTTTTAAATCTAAACATCTTAGAATCTTTATCATAAATTGCAGCATCTAAAGTTGGTTTAAATTTGCTACCAAGTTGTGCTTTTTCTTTTGACTGAGTTATAAGATTTCCTTGAGTGTTTTTAAAATTCAATTTTACATCTACTAATAATGGTGTATATGTCACAACAATAACATTTTCTTGTGATGAGTCTTTAACTTCAAGTTTATCTACATTAGTTGCTTTATATTCCCAAACTTTTCCTTGTTCATCTTCTATTACATTTTCAATCTCTGGTTTGTGGAAACTACCTATCTGTGCAAGCACTTTCTTAGGAGCTTTTAACCTGTTGTTAAATTCATCTTGATATTTATACATTATAGATGTCTTTTCTTCTTCATAAGATAAAAGAATAATATTCTTTGTCACATCTTTATCAACTTTGATTGTTGCTTTACTATTTGGATTATATGACCATTTATTTTTCTTATTATCAACAATAACTTCTTTTAATTCTGGAGTATATTCACTTCCAACTTGTGCTTTCACTTCTTGATTAGCTGCTATTGTTTGTCCTAAATTATTTTGATATTTTATAGTAACTGTTGCAAGTAAAGGTTTATATTTCAAAACAGCTATGTTTTTCTCTGGCTCTTCTGCCACATCAATCACAACTTTTTTCGGAGCATTAACTAGCAAACCTTCCATTTTAGTGTTATAAAACCAGTGCTTACCATCTGCATCAACAATAGTGTTTTCTGCTTTTGGTTCAAAGCTCAATCCAACTTGTAAAGAATCAAACTTATCAGGTGCTAATACATTATTATTTTCATCAGTTATTCTAGTTGTAACTTTAACAAAATATTTTTCATATTTTAATTCTAAAATATTTTTATTTACATCTTCCTCAACATTAACAACAACATCTGCTTTTTCAGGCAGTTTCCAACCCAACTTTGTTTTTGAATCAATGTATGTTGCCGGTAATTCTGGCTTATATTTGCTACCGACTTGAGCTAAATATTTTTTCGGCTGAACCAAAACATTTCCTGATTCATCAAATATTTTAACAGTCACTTCATTCATTCTAGGATCATAAAATCTATTAACAACATTTTCATCATTATTTTCGCTAACGCTAAATGAAGTTTTATCAACTTTAATCAAATTCCATTTCAATGATTCTTTATCTGTGAAGATGGATTCTGCCGACACTGTTATGTTTGTTCCAACTTGTATTTCTTTTACTTCGTCAGTTCCAATTACTTCACCAGTTTTTCTTAAGAATTTTTCTGTCACTTTTGCAATCGTTGGCAAATAATTAACATTAATAATATTAGTGTTTTCTGATACTTTTATCTCATTACTTGAAACATTGTTAAATTGCCATAATTTATTTTCAGTATCTCTTATTTTAGTATCATAAGAAGCTTTAAACACTTTTCCAACTTGTATTGATTTCACATCTTCTTGTTTTATTTCTGCGCCCTTATCGCTTAAATATTTTGTTATAACATCCGCATTTAAAGTATCATAATAGTTAATTATCTCGTTGCTATTTTCCTCAACTTTATCATTAGCTGATTTGCTTGAATTAAATTTCCAGCCCAAACCATTTGAATCAATAAATTTATCAAGCTTTTTATAATCATATTTTTGACCAATTTGTAAATCATAAGTAACATCATTTCTTAAAGTGTTTTTATTGGCATCTTGATATTTAACAGTTACTTTTGCTTTTATTTCATCGTATTGCAATATCACAATATTTTGCTGTTCATTTTCATTAACAACAATCGATAAATTTTTATCTCCGATAAATTTCCAATGATATTTATTAGTATCTAACACCTTCTCTTGAATGTTTGGGATAAACACTCCACCAAGTTTAACTTTTGAAACAATGTCATCAATGATGCATTTATTAGTGTTTACATCTACATGCTTAACTACAACAATCGCCTTTACTTCACCATAATATAATTTAAAATTGTTATCACTATCTTTAACAACTAATCTTTTTGGCTCTGTGTTATCAATCATCCATTTACCGCCTTCTCTATCGGTAATTTTATTAAATGATTTTTCATTGAAAACGCTACCAATTTGTGCATCAACAATTGCATCATCTCTAAGGCTCTTGCCGTATATATCCATAAATTCTATTTTTACTTTTGTTAATTTTTTAGAATAAAATACGGAAACAATATTTTCTTCAGCATTTTTCTTAACAGTATGTTCAGGAACTTTTTCCTTGTTAAACTTCCATTTTCTACCGTCAGGAGATTCAAGATTTTCGATTACTTCTGGTTTAAAAATAGTTCCGGCTTGTTGTTTATAATTTTTTTCAGGAATTAATTCATTTCTTTCATCATCAAAAAATTTAACTTTTATTTGTGCAATTAATGGACGATATTTTACAACTATAGTATTTTCAGCTTCGTTTTCACAAACAACTAAAGACTCCGGAGCACTATCCACTTCCCACATCTTGCCGTAATTATCTGTAATTTCAGAGGTGTAAACTGAACTAAACTCTTCACCTATCTGTGACAGTTTTTGAATTGGATTTGTGATTTTTCTGCCTTCCAAAGTTACAAGTTGAATCCATACATTTGCGCACATAGGCTCATAAATTATTTTTATAATATTTTCTTTTTCATTTTTCGATACAACAATTTCTCTATTAGTAACAGATTTAAATTTCCACTTTTTATAATTTACATCGTATAATGTTTCATCAAATTCCGCTTTAAATTTTGTACCAACTTGCAAGTATTCAACAACATCATTTGCAACATCGATTCCATCTTCGTTTTGCGATTTTACTGTAACAGGCAATTTAAATTCGTTATAAGAAATTGTTATTTTGTTTTCTTTACCTTGTTCAACTAGGAGTGTAATTTTTTCTTTGCCGATATATTCCCAACCTAACCCTGCTTTATCTATCAAGATTTTATCAGGTTTAAATTCAAATATTTTTCCGATTTGAATTTCTGTAACTTTTGGCTCTATGACTTCTTCTCCATTTGGTTTTACAAATTTTATTGTTACTGGTTCTTTTTCTAAATCATAAACAAGAATAATTGAATTTTGACTATCATTTTCTTTCACCAAAAGTTTCTGAGGCCTTGCAGTAACCAATTTCCAATCATTAGAAGCTTCATCCGTAAATTGCTCTTTTTTAGTCAAATCATAAATTGAACCAACTTGCACAGTTTCAAAAGAGTTATCTCTAATTTTCTTACCTTCTCTATTTAAATATGTCACACTAACTTTAGCATATTTTTCTGCATATTTAATTTCCATGATATTATATTCTGAAATAGCATTTATAATTATTGAAGGATATTGAGAATCAGCACATACCCATTCTTTTCCCTCTACATCATTTATTATAGGAATTATTTCAGGTACATAAGAAGTGCCTGGCAATAAATTTGAAATCTTATTTTCTTTTAAAACTTCTCCCTTAGAATTTAGATATCTAACAGTTGCGTATACAGAGCCTTGGATTGTTTGCATGTTTGAATCATTAGAAGTTTCAGCATTAAATTTGTTTGCATTTGCAAATTTATCAGCATCAGTTTCAAAATTAGTTCCATTATACATCGAAAGAGTATAATTTTCGACTTGTGGAAAATAGAAATCAACCTCAATGTTTGGAACCGGTAACATGTCTGTTCCAATGTATTCGACATCTTCATAAATATATCCAAGTAGCCCTGGAATTTTACTTGAATCTATTAAAGTTTCTCTTCTGATTATCGCGGTGCAAGCATTAACATTAAAATCTGCAACAGATTGTTTTCTAACGCTGTTACCATCTTCAGTTGTGTACGCAAGTTTATTTCCGACCCTAGTAAAATCATCTAACACGTTTTCTGTAAGTTTATATTTATAACGTTTGCCGATATTATCTTCAATGGATACATATAATTTTTCTTCAAATTCAGATGGCATAGAAGTTGCTTTAAATTTATATCTAATTGGTTCAACCGGATCTGCCGGATTTTCCATGCAATCTCTGATTATATTCATTGAAGGTGTTATTAATTCTGGATTCAATTTTTTAAGCACTTCTAAGATATATAATTTGTTTATATTGCCTATAACATCTCTTTGAAATTGCAAAATTAATGAATCTGCTAACTCTTCATATTTTTGGCTTACATCTTCTCTATATTCTCTATATGTAGATGCAGTGCCATATTGTTTAGTTGCAATATAAATTGCAACTTCTTCTTTTCTTCTTCCAGAAGCATTTATCCAATAACACGAAATCGTATTAAGTGGAAAATTAGCACCCATAGATAATTGATTTAATTTTAAATATGGATCGTTACTTATAACACCGGCAGACACATTCACACCCAATCTTTTTATTGAGGCCGGTTTATGTGCAAGTTCTATCCTGTTAGTTTTTCTGTTTATATATTTTAATCTATATTCTGTAATATTTTCAGCATAAGCATCTGGATTATCATACATTTTTAGCTTAGGGTTATCTCCCGTAACAGCAAGTTCATCGATTATATATTCAGACAAAAGTAAAGATAAAATTGATTTGACTTTACTTTCATGCACTCTACCATTTTCAACAAAAGCTTCATAATATTCTTTTGCAATTTTATTTCTTTCATTTTGAAAGACATCTTCATAGGTTTTATTTTTAAATTGGAAAATTGTTTCTTGAGATGGAATATATCTAATAATTTCTATTCCTAAATTTATAGTTGTTGTGACAATACAAATGTTTTCATCTAACTTATAATCAACTGTTGGAAGAACAGTTCCAATTGAAGTAGTAAAAGTTGCAAGATTAATATTTCCATCAACAATAATGCTCTGCAAATAATTTTTATCATAATTAATTAATACTCTTGCAATATCAACATTTGGCTTATTGTATTCTTTTATTGAAATAAAATTATCCGCTTCATTTTCAAAAGCGACTTGTTTATCTATAATATCAAAATCTATTTGTGATAATTTATCATTTAAATTATTTAAATCATAGCCCATAGCGGCTAGTTTATTCTTTAGTACTTTTTCAATGATTTTCATCTTTTTTTCACCTCAATGTATATATACTTTTATTATACAATATTGAAGTTTTTTTTCAATATTTTTTGGAGATTTCATCATGTAAATTCAGTAATCTTTGTTAAAATTCAACAATAATAACTAACATTATAAAATACATTTTCAAGTTATAATTCTAATATAACAAATTTCCAATATTCTCGCCCTTCGATTCTTTCAAATTCCATTTGCCATTTTCATATTTCCAAATCGAAGTTATCTCTTCAAGCAAATCCTCCTCATCAAAGCCTATTATTCTTTGAGTTGTTTGAAATCCAAAATAGCCATCTAACTGCACGATTTCTACAGATTTAAAACCAGTAGCAAAAATCTTAACATCACTTTTTAATAGCCTACCGGCCTCATCAAAAAAGCCCCTTGAAATATAATTTTCTTTTCGGTCTTGAACATCTAAATTTACTTCCTTACCATATTTGCTATTCTTTATATATGCTTTAAATCCATCTAAAAAATTACCAGTAAAAGTAATTCCTTTATTATCTTTCGCTTTAAAAATTTCTTTAAACTCCATGTTTTGCATTGATATAACTCTAATAGAAATGTCGCCAGTTGCGTCATTTACTTTTAAAATAATATCCAATATTCCGTCACCCGTCATATCATAAGTTTCTATTCTTTGAGCTTCGCCTTCGTATTTTTTTAGCTTTAGATTATAAAATTTTTTCTCGGTTGGCTCATATATTACAACATCAATATTTTTCGCACTAGTAGAGCTTGGATTTTCTTTTTCGCCAATCATTATAATCATATCTTTAACTTCGTCACCTGTCACATCTGCCATAGTATAATTCAAAACATACATTGTGTTGTCATAGGCAATATATGTGAATTCATCCCCCACTTCAATTTCCAACGGTTTAAAGTTCTCCGCACTTTTACCATTATTCCCAACCACCGAAAAAATAATGGCTATAACAATTAAAGCAATAATTAACCAAAATAATTTGCCCTTCATAAAAGCACTCCTCCTTTAAAACTAAGTTATTCGGAGAAGTGCTATATTATTACTAATTTTCAATTATAGGATTGCCACTCAATTTAATAATTAAACTCATGTTATCATCTTTGGCAGCAACGTTTTTTCTAATCTTTCCACATTTTTCGCAACGATAAATAATCATATATCCTTTTTTGGGATTATTTTCAACCGCAATCGGAATAAGCTTTCCATGGCACTCTTCATTTCTATCACCAGGATTTTCATCAACGTGTTTTGAGCAAAGACATTTTTTGCAATGATCCCTGCAAGTATAGCCTAACGGTGAATTTTTTTCGCCACAATTTTCGCAAATAAATTCTTCATCAATCTTTGTAAATTTTCGCATACATTCACGTCCTATCTATAAAAACAACCGCCACCAATAAATTCACGAATAATCGAATTTATTGGAATATCATCCTTTTCAATTGGTAAGAAATATCCTAAAAACTCATACAATCTTTTAGCTTCAGAAAACTCAGGTTCATTCCTGTCAACACAAGCTAAAAGTGGCTCAACATAAGTCTTTAGCACCGCAATCTCATAAATTAGCGAAGAATTGAACATAACATCAGCCTCTTCTTGGAATGGAAAAATATATTTTTCCTCGCCTCTTCTAACAGAAGGCCACATCTTCAAAGTTGCAATTGCTGGATGATTACGATACTTGCTATCTCTAAGCATTCTTCTTAAAAGTCTAGAATCTGTTGTTGAAATCCTGTTGTAATCATCAATATTTAGCGATGTTAATGCACTAATATATATTTTGAATTTTTTACTTCTAGGAATAGAAGCAGTCAACTTTTCATTTAACCCGTGAATACCTTCAATTACCAAAACTTGATTTTCTTTTAGCTTTGCTGTGTTACCAAGATATTGCCTTGTTCCAGTTGTAAAATCAAACGTTGGAAGGCTCACTTCTTCACCATTTAGAAGTGCAGTCAATTGCTCGTTAAACAATTTAACATCGATAGCTTCTAAACATTCAAAATCATAATTTCCCTCTTCATCTCGTGGATTATCTTCTCTATTAACAAAATAATTATCCATAGATAGTGTAACAGCTTCAATTCCATTTACTCTAAGTTGAATTCCAAGCCTTTGAGCAAAAGTCGTCTTTCCAGAAGAAGATGGACCAGCAATTAAAACAATTTTCTTTTCGCTATCAGAAGCAATCATATCAGCAATGTTTGCAAGTTTCTTTTCGTGTAATGCTTCAGAAATTCTTATTAAATCAGCAATTCTGCCAGATTTAATCCAAGCATTTAATTCAGAAACATTTGAAACATTTAAAATTTTGTGAAGCTTATCATATTCGTCAAACGTTGTATAAAGTTTTTTGGTATTTTTAATTGCATTAACTTTCGTTGGATTTGAACGTCTAGGATAAACCACAATAAAACCTTTTTCATAAGTCATTATATCAAAATACTTGATATAACCGGTTGAACGAGGCATTACACCATAAAAATAATTTATTGTTTCACCACAAGAATAAACAGACACATGTGACTTCATACGATTATCTATAAGACCAAGCTTGTCATCTCTTCCATCTTTAGAATAAAAAGCCTTTGCCTCCTCAATTGTAAGAATTCTTTTTTCAAACGGAAGATTTTCTTCAACAATCTTCCTCATTCTTTTTTCAACTTTAGAAATCATTTCATCTGTGATTTCAGAGCCATCTTCCGCCTCGAAATAAACACTATGTCCCAAAGAATAATTAACTGTAACTTTTAATTCAGGAAAAACCTCTTCAAACGCTTTTAAAGTAATAAACGTTAGTCCCCTGACATAAATTCTGCTACCATCCGCAGCAGTATAATCTATAACATCAAACACACAATTTCTTTTAAAAGTTGTTTCCAAAGATTTAACCTCATTGGAAATTTTACAAGCCATAACAGAATCTATTGGAAAATTAATATTTTCTTTTATAAAATCATATGCCGTTGTTCCTTCTTCTACTTCATAGTTTTTGTTTTTGTAACTTACATTTATCATAAGCAAACCACCTTTCTTACACATCAATATTCTACATTAATAACGTTTAGAAGTCAAATTTTATTACACTTTTAAAATTATGTTGACTGATTGCTTATGATATGATATACTTGCACCGTAAGATTACATTGCTAACCAACGATTTATTTTGAGTTGAGAGGAGTATTCTTATGGGTAGACACATCGTGTTTTCTGAAGTCGTCAAGCTGCTGTTGGACTACAAGAAGGTACATGGGAATTTCAATATACCTGTCAAATACGAAGTAGACAATGTTAGGTTAGGATACCTTGTGCATAACATAAGAACCGGTAATAGAAAGACAACCACAGAAGAAAAAAACATTCTTGATACTATTGGATTTGTTTGGGAATCAAGTGGCAAAGCAATTCCTTTCGATAAAGTATTTATGTTACTCCAAGACTTTAAAGAAAAGTACGGACATTGCTGTGTTCCTGCTTCTTGTCAAGTGGATAATATTAGATTAGGACATATCGTAAGAAGTATAAGATCAGGTAATAGAAAGACAACTGTTGAGGAAAAAGCAAAGCTTGATTCTATTGGATTTGTGTGGAGAGTGAAATCTGATACTGTTTCATTCGAGGAGATATTCCATCTTCTTGAAAATTTCAAGAAAGAATTTGGGCATTGTTGTGTTCCAATTACTTACGAAGTAGATAACATAAAATTAGGACAAATTGTAAGTAGTATAAGATCTGCTAATAGAAGAACAACATCTAAAGAACAAGAAATGCTTAACTCTATTGGATTTGCTTGGAAAATAAACTCCAGTTCAGTTCCATTTTGCCAAGTGTTTAATCTACTCCAAACTTTCCAAAAAGAACATGGGCATTGCCTAGTACCAACTAAGTACAAAATAGACAATGTTAATTTGGGAAGCATAGTGAGTTCTATAAGAAATGGTCGTAGAAAGACAAACAACGAAGAAAAAGCAATGCTTAATTCTATTGGATTTGTTTGGAAGGTAATTTCTGAAGCAATTCCATTTGAACAAGCTTTTACTCTACTCAAAGAATACAAAAAAACTTATGGACATTGTAACGTACCAATGGCATATAAGGTGGATACAATCAATTTAGGAATTCTCGTCAACAATATTAGATACGGCAATAGAAAAATCTCCGACGAGCAAAAAGAAATGCTTAATTCCATCGGATTTGCTTGGAAAATTAAAAATATTACATAAAACTAAAAATGAACCATATCTTTAAAAAGATATGGTTCATTTTTCATAAAAGTTTCTTTTACTGTGAATAAACATCACCAATATTGGATTCCTTATAATTATGCAAATGACTAAATTCACATATATAAGAACCATAGCCATCAATTTAACTCAATTGAATCACTTCTCTTACATAAGCGGTATACCCGTTATATTACTTTTGTATGCAATTGTCACTTTCTATTCTGCACCTAAAACAGAAATTTCTAAATTCTATGCACTTTTCATTTCCAGCCTTAACTTATCTGCAATCATCGCTATAAATTCTGAATTTGTAGGCTTTCCTTTGGTGGCTGAAATTGTGTTTCCAAACATTGAATTATTAACCTCCATCTCGCCTCTAGACCAAGCAACTTCAATTGCGTGACGAATTGCACGTTCAACACGCGAAGGTGTGGTTTTAAATTTTTTAGCAAGCGTTGGATACAAAATTTTAGTGATAGAATTAACCGCTTCAATATCGTCAACAGCTAAAATGATTGCTTCTCGTATGTATTGATAACCTTTAATGTGAGCAGGCACGCCAACTTCATGCATTATTTTTGTTACCAAAGATTCGATTGACTCATCTTCTTTTTTCATAATAGAAATAAATGGAGATTTAATTATGTTTTCAGGTGATGGAACATTTTCAATTAATCCAACACTTATTTCTCTAATTCTTTCTACTAGAATTTCCAAGTCAAAAGGCTTAATCATGTAATATTGTGCACCTAAAGCAAGTGCTCTTTGAGTTATTGCATCTTGTCCAACTGCAGAAAGCATCATGAACTTTGTCTTTCTTCCCTTATTAATAATATCTAATTTTTCTAAAACGCCAATGCCATCAAGTTGCGGCATTATTACATCTAAAAGTGCAATATCTGGTTCTAATTTTTCAATCATATCTACTGCATCTTCGCCATTATTGGCTATTCCTAAAACTTTAATACCTTCTTGAGAACTCAAAAACTTGTTTAATATTTGTGCAAAATCAACATTGTCGTCAGCAATTGTAACAGTAATTTCTTTTTGCATTACCATTCCTCCAATCATTCTTCAAATTTTTACTACATTTAAGATTATACTACCAAAAAATGGTAATTGCAATAATTAAATGTAAATTTTTTCCATTTATTCGTGATAGTATTCTAGAACTTCTTCATAACTACAAGTTCTGCTTGTGATTTCGCTCAAATCGTGTAAAAATTTCTGTGCATCGGAAGCAATAACTAAAACATTTATTTCAATTTTGTCTAAAAAATTAGAACTCAAAACTCTTACATTGTTATTCTTAAAATAATGTTGCAAAGAATTAAAATTTTCATATTCAAGACTAATTTTATATTCCTTGCATAACTTCATTTCCACTTTTGTTGCACCTTGCAAAGCTTGTTTGGCAACACCACCATAACATCTAACTAACCCACCAGTTCCAAGCAAAATGCCACCAAAATATCTTGTTACAACAATTAAAACATTAGTCAAATTTTCTCCACGCAATATATCTAAAATCGGAACGCCAGCAGTGCCACTTGGCTCACCGTCATCGCTACACCTTTCAAAACCATTATCTAGCCTATATGCGAAAACGTTATGCCTGGCATCCCTATTTTCTTTTCTAACTTCTGCAATTCTTATTTCTGCATCACTTTCATTTCTTACATAAAAAACATTTGCTATAAATCGTGACTTTTTTTCTACTAATTCACTTGTAAGTTTATCTTTTATTGTGAAAAAAGATTCTTGCATTATTTCCTCACTTTCTGAGTTATCACTCTTATATTAAACCACCAATATACTGCAAAATCAAACATATTTCATCTAATATTTCCGACAAAATTCGACATTTGCTCACAATTAGAATTTATAATGTGCTCTTTTAAAATCACATAATCAGATAATAACATTTTTCTTTTCAATTTTCAAGGTACAGATCATATACATCAACAAAATCAAACTTATAGCATATCAATCAAAAACGCAAAAATAACACTTCAATTTGATATGTTCTTTTTCATATGCAAAAGCGCTGTTTTTTCTAGTCTTGATACTTGTGCTTGAGAAATGCCGATTTCTTCTGCCACTTCCATCTGCGTTTTACCATCAAAAAATCTTTTTCTAATTATCATTTTTTCCCTATCATTTAAACGTTTTAGACTTTCACTTATAGATATATCTTCAATCCAATTCTCATCTATATTTTTATCGTCACTTATTTGATCCATCAAAAACAAACTATCTGCACCATCGTTATAAATCGGTTCATAAAGTGAAACAGGATCTTGAATCGCATCTAGTGCATTAGAAATCTCCTCTTTTGAAAATCCAATTTCTTTTGAAACTTCTTCAAGTGTTGGTTCTTTATTATTTTTGGCTATTAAATTTTCTTTTGCCTGCAAAGCTTTATAAGCAATATCACGAAGAGAGCGACTAACTCTTATTGAATTATTATCTCTCAAATGCCTTCTTATTTCTCCAATTATCATCGGCACTGCATAAGTTGAAAACAATACATTTTGTGACAAATCAAAATTATCTATTGCTTTTATTAGACCTAAGCACCCCACTTGAAATAGATCATCAACGTTTTCTCCTCGATTATTGAACTTTCTAACAACACTCAAAACAAGTTTCAAATTACCATTAATAAATTCTTCTCTTGCTTTATTATCACCCGCTTTAATTTTTACAAATAATTTTTCCTTTTCTTCATTGCTAAGAACAGGTAATTTGGAGGTATTCACACCACATATCTCAACTTTTTTAATCATAAAAAACCTCCTTTGAAAAATAATGTTACATTTCCATTATTTCCAAAGAAGGTTTGTTTTATACAATTGCCCAAAATAGTTTATTATGCAAAATATTAAATTTTAGATTTCATCTCCTTTCTCATTCTGCATATAATCTTCTTTTCTAATCTCGAAATATAAGATTGTGAAATTCCAAGAAAATCAGCAACTTCTTTTTGTGTCTGCTCTTTGCCAGTTGCAAAACCAAATCTTAACTCCATAATTTTCTTTTCTCTTTTATTAAGATGTGAAATTGCTTCTCTGATAAGTTGGCAATCAATCTCACTTTCAATGTCTCTAAAAATAGCATCTTCGTCATTTCCTAAAACATCAGAAAGTAATAGCTCATTGCCATCTCCATCAGTATTTAGTGGCTCATCAATCGAAACTTCACTTTTTAATTTGCTTGTTTTCCTTAAGTACATCAAAATTTCGTTTTCAATGCACCTTGATGCATAGGTTGCAAGCTTAATATTCTTTCCAACGTCAAAAGTATTAATAGCCTTCATTAGACCAATCGTGCCAATTGAAATTAAATCTTCAATATTACAATTTGTATTTTCAAATTTCTTAGCAATATATACAACTAATCGCAAATTTCTTTCAACTAAAATTTTTCTAACAGACTCATCACCATTTGACAATTTCTCTAAAATATCACTTTCCTCGCCACTTGTTAAAGGGGCGGGCAAAGTTTCACTTCCAGCTATGTAATATATAGAATTTTCTTTGTTTAAGCCTAAAATCGTAAGAAAATTAAGAAACAGTTTTCTTGCCTTTTCCTTCATAAACATTATAATTTCCATTTTCCTTTCCTCCTTCTATAAAATTCAAACTTACAATTGCGTCAAAATCATTTAATATATTGGGAGTACTCACAATAACAGCATTGTTATATATACTTCTGCCATTATAATTTATCTTGATATTATAAATTTTTATACCTGTTTTTTCTTCCATTCCTGATACTGTATGATACATCACCTTGCGTTTTGAAATCTCATCACCACCTTGCCATTTTAATAAATCATCTTTGATGAATATGACATCTTCATCAAAAATCGTTTTTACATCATGTCCTGTGTCAACCAAACATTTTAAAAAACATTTTTCATTAAACAATTCAAATTCAATAAAACATGTTGTAGCTTCAAGCAAAAGCTTCTTATTTTTGTTTTTTAAAAATTTTAAAATATAAATTATTGCAACGCACAAAAAAATAAGT
>CAZTCE010000006.1:0-17163 GCA_964612205.1 uncultured Eubacteriales bacterium
ATCCAAGTCAGACTTTATGATTGAGGATATTAAAAAGAGACTCTCTACCAGAAAGAGCACTCTTGCAGATTCTATTCGAGAGGTAGAGGATAAGATCTTAGCTGCTGAGAGCAAGATTGTGGTACACAAAAATCAACAGGCTAGTTGTGAGTCTCAATTAGCCAATATGGCAGATCCAGCAGAGCTAATCTCTCAGGTACAGGCTGGAGAATTAAAGCTTGAGACTCTTCAATCTGAGTTAGATGCTCTTCAGGAGCAAAAAAGAAGCCTTACAGATCAGTTTGAAGATTTAACTAATCAGCAGTCATATTTGAGATCTGAGCTGGATAAGGCAATTCAGGCAGTGCGAGATAGGTATTTTGCCCAGCGTCAGGATTTGGGTGCAGATGTGGCTCAAGATCAGGCAGCTGTGGCCTCTTTGGATGCTGAGATTAAGCGCTTGAAAAGTATTAAAGATACTTGTCCAACCTGTGGTCAGAAATTACCCAACGTTCACAGGGTGGACACCTCCGATAAAGAGGCTGAGTTGAGTAGGCTGCAAGAATCTCTACAGGAGAAGAAGACAGCTCTTGCGAATCTCATGCAAATGGAAGCACAGGAAACTCAGCAGGTAGAGAATCAATATAGGCAGCAGCTTCTCACCCTAGCCAATAATCTCTCTGCTCTCAGAACCAATCAGGGGGATCTCAATGCAAAGATTTCTAACTACGAGAGAGAACAGAGGGCTCAAACAATGGCAGTGGCATCTGCTAAGGCTAAATATGAGAGCTTTGAAGTAAATAGACAGAATTTACAGCAAAATATAAATTTAGCTGCTGAAGAAATTAAAAAACTGGAAGAATCCACTGTGTATAATAAAGAGGCTAGAGACACTCTTAAGACTCGAGCAGAGGTAGTTTCTAAGATGAACACAATTGCATCTAGAGATTTTAGAGGAATTCTTCTAACCAGTGTAATTGAATATATCAACAAGAGAGCAAAGGTTTATAGCGCTGAGATCTTTAATTCAGAGAAGACTATAATGACTCTTGATGGAAATGCTTTGAATATATCTTATGATGGCAAGCTCTATGAGAACCTTAGTGGTGGAGAGCGTAGAAAGGTAGACTTAATTGTATCCTTTGCTATTAGAGATATGCTCAGTCAGTATTCCTCCTTTAGTGCAAATATTTTGTGCTTAGATGAAATTACTGATGGGGTAGATGATTTGGGAGTTAAGAATATCTTCAACTGCATCTCCTCTAGGATGCAAAATCTTGAGTCAGTCTTTATCATTACTCACAAGAGTGATGTAGCCTCCATCCCTGTTGATTCAATTATTACAGTAGTAAAAGATTCAAATGGAGTTAGCAGCTTAAAATGACTTACAAGAAAGACCCAAAAATTAAATATTGGGAGATGGCCAAGTATATAGATGATCACGTAAGAGAGCCTCACTGCAACGAGCAGAAGTGCTTTGAATATATGTATCATCTATTTTACGTACTGGCTGTAAAGGGTAAGATGTTCAAGACCAGTGCTGATTATGATCAGTATGCTCTTTATGGTGCCACCCAATTATTTTTAAGATATAGAAAAGAGAATATAAATCCAAATCTTAAACCTATAAAATCAAGCCTGAACTATATAAAGAAAATTCTCTATCCATGTAGAGTGGATTATCAGCAAGAGAACTTTGCAGAGAGATTTACTGAGGAGTCCTTAGATGCTGGTACGACGGAGCAGTTGGCTTACGATAATTCGGTTAAGGCTAGATCTATATGTATGGACCTCCTTGAGGTAGATGCTAAGTACTGTCTGAGTCAGATTTCATCTGAGATGAAAATCATCCTGAGGTCCTCTCCCTACAGTCAGGATAAGGTGATGTTTAAGAATCTATATTTGAGCTGTCTATTGACTCTCCTAAAATCTATTACCATGAGCAATAAAAATATTGCCAGAGTAGAAAATAAGCTAGGAAGGAAGTTGCCTACAGAGACCCTGATGAATCAGATCTATGCCAGGGAGCAGCTTGAAGATGTGGTTCTCTACCATCTAGATGCAAACCTGAGAAACTATGTAGACACTCTGGTTAAGAGATTGAAGCATCGCATCGCTAAAGATCTCAAATACTTAATTGGTTCCTACTCAGTTAGTGATGACGTAGTTAGAGATATATTAGAATCTCCTCTGGGAGATTGCAATCCAAATAGCTCAGAAAGGGAGTAAAAGAATATGAAAGAGAAATTACCTACACAAATACAGAGAAATTTAACCACACTAAAGGAGAGAGATTTATACTCACTAAGCCTCTTCTGTCTATATAAGCTGATTGGTACTGATGAGTACTCGTCTCTCAGTGAGCTGGTGTACGTTCTAGATAAGGAAAACCTTCTAAATTTATGTGAATATTTTGGAGGCCAGACCATATATATTCCCACTCCTGATGAGCTAGAAAATCTAACCTACTCACTTCTCCTTTACCACTATGTAAAGCTGGAGCATATGAATTACGATGATGCAATTGATCTGATTGGCCATGAATCAAAAGACCTCAGAGCTGTAAAATCTAATTATCTAAAGCTCTGTGAGGTTTTGAAGAACTACACCTTCAAAACAAGGGAGGTAAAATGAGTTTAGATTTCACGCTCAGAAAGATGCTTAGAGATGTAAGTGAGCATAATAGATCCAAAGAGGATCTACTGCAGTATTATATCCAATTAAGGTTGGATAAATCTGTCCAGAGCTATTATGCAGACTTAGCACGAGTGCAAGAAACCTTGGAGCGCAAAGAGGCTCGCAGAGTGCTTAGAGCCATGTCTAGAGGAGGAGTTAAAGATGTACAATCTTAAAGATGATATTTCTATATTAACCACAATCCCAGTGCCTGCCTTAACTAAACTGGAGGAGAAGGCTGCTATGTGCATCTGCCATGATGTAGAGGAAAGCGTTTTAGGTGGTCAATCTATTACAGATATTGAGGTGGGGATTGGTAATATTCAAATTCTCGCAGATGGGGATGAAGTTAAATATAGATTTGTGCCCACTAAGAAATTTAATAATGCCATAAAGCGCACAATTACAGAGCAGTGCAGTCCTCTAACCAAAACAGTGGAGTCTACACTAGCAAAGCGCATCACTACAATATATAAAGATTATATTTGATGGAGGCCAGTATGGAGGATAAGGATATCCAAATCCCAGAGGAGATTGAAGCTGAAAATCTTCCTGAGCAGGTGCTCTCCTCAACAGACCTTCTTCCTATTGCGCAGGAGCAACAAGAAAAGGTTCTTTCTCAGCTAGTCCAAGCTAAGGATGCAGACTCCATCAAGGACCTCACCCACCTATTCAATGCCACACAGACAAAGAGGAATGCCCTTAGAATTCAAGCTCTGAATGATGTGCAAGACTCCCTTGTCAAGCAGATGGCAGACAGATTGGCCAGCCAGCCTAATAATTTTAACAATGCAGACATTGCAAGTTGGATGAAGGTTGTGCAGCAGGTTATGGACACATCTCAGAAGAGTGTAGACCAAGTGGATACGCTGCCAACAATTACCTATCAACAAAATAACAATACCCAGGTTAATGTTAGTGTGACTGATACCTTAAGCAGGGAGTCTCGAGAGAGAATTACTGATGCAATTCAGAAAATTCTGCAGAATGTGCAGAACGCTGAGTCTGAAGATGTATGTACAGATGGTGAATTGGTAGAAGAGGTTTCAGCTGAAATCTCAGAGGATACTAATTCAACTGATAACTCATAAAAATTGAGGAGGTCACAATTAGCTTGACTGAGTGTATTGTGGCACAGGACAAGATTAAGGAGCTTGAGATTAAAAATCTAGAGTTGAAGAAAGATGTAGTGGCTCAAGAGAGAGGATGCACAAAATTATTTAGCTACTACGCTCAACTCCTCAATCAACACTTAGATGAATAATGGACCAGAGAAGGTTAAGGAGTAAGATGGTAACACAGAGAAAATTTGAAGTTGTTAAAAAGTTCTTGGAGGAGAATGATTTTGAATCCCAGAGAGATCAAATTGAGGCCCTATGCCTCTCTAAAGTAGAGTTTGATCTCACATGGGAAGATATTGCAGAAATTTCCTCTAGAGTTTTAGGTACCACCTACAAAGAGGGTTACTTTAGAAAGAATTTTGGGGATGCTCTTAGAGTAAGAGAGACCATTTCTGAAAACCTGCCTGAAGAAGATGCTCAGGATGAATTTGAGAACAAACTTCTAACTCTAAAAAAGGAAAAAGTTAAACTCTCAGATGAGCGCACTCAAAACAATGCTTATATTCGCAGATTGGCTAGAGAGGACACGATTAAAGAAATCGCTCTTGATTTTGCTGAGAGGATGTCTGCTAAGAAGACTCTCGAGATTCCTAAGGTAGTGGACGCTCCAGAGGGAGCAAGAGAGGCTATTTTAGCTCTGAGCGACTGGCATTTAGGAATTGAGGTGGATAATGCTCTCAATCAGTATAATCCAGATATATGTAAGGATAGGGTGGCAAGATTAACTCAGAAGACTCTGCAGCATTGTAGAGCATATAAAATTAAAACTCTTAATGTCCTTAATTTAGGAGATTTAATTGCAGGTAGAATTCATCTCACCCTTCGCTTAGAGAGTAGATATGATGTTATTACCCAGATTATGGAAGTGAGTGAGATCCTAGCTGAGCAGTTAACAGAACTATCAGCTGATATGCAGGTGCACTACTACTCCTGTGTAGATAACCACTCCAGGTTGGAACCCAAGAAAACCGATTCTTTGGAGTTGGAGACCTTATCTCGAATTACAGATTGGTATTTAAGAGAGAGACTTAGTAATAATCCAAATGTGATCTTCCATAAAAATGTATATGGACCAGATATTATCACATTTACCTGCAAAGGTCATAATATTGCAGCAGCTCACGGAGATTTAGATAGTCCCACAGCAGCAGCTACTTCCATTGCAAGATTAACTAGAGATACATATGATATGGTGATTTTAGCTCACAGGCACCACTTTGCAGCTGATGAATTAAATCAAACAGTTGTTATTCAAAATGGGTCTCTAATGGGTGTGGATTCATATTCTTTCAAGTTGAGATTGAGTGCAGATCCCTCCCAAAATCTTATTATTGTGAGCGAAGATAATGTAACTGAATCCATTCACAGAATCGTGTTGAAGTGAGGAGAGTTTCTGAGAAACCTCATTGGAGGATGTACGTGAAGAGTGTATATCAGCTAATAGCAAGAAGTTTAGATAGGGAGCTTGGGGAGACCTATGGATGGCCTCTCAATGAAATGGCCCAAAGTAAGAAGGAGGCTATCTTACGAGTTAATAGGTTGGAGGACACCTACCTAGAACATATGTGTAAGGTAGTCCTATACCAGAATTCAACTGGAAACCTGCATCGTTGGCTTGGAGAGATTGCTCAGTGCCTCTGTGAGGTCAATAGTATCACCACTAAACCTGATAATAAGAAGTTGGATGCCCATACACTGCATTGTAACCTATTTATGGCAACTGGGGACTCAGTAGAGGAGTGTGGATTTCATATACAGAGAGTTGCTGAGAGCTTATTCAAAAGATATCCAATTATTGAGATCACTCCAGAAATTCTAGGAGGGCTTTTGAGGTACTCACAGACCTAAGTGACTACTTCAGCCCAGTACTAGCAACTAAAAATACTCATGGTAAAGACTGGCTCACATCCAAATTGGAAGAGTATTTTGAAGACCTATAGAAAATCAGATTACTGCAAAATTCTAAATATATTTTTTGAAGTCCAGCAGTAAGTCCTCATTGAGGTAAGTCTGCTGGTAGGAGAATTAAAGATGAAGATTATTGGTAAAGATGGTAATGTTTATGAAACAGTAAAAGAGTGCCTTAAGGCTGATGAGGCTTATGAAGAGGCACAAGCTGCTAAGGAAAAGGCTGAGGTTGAAAAGAAAAATGCTATCAGTGTTCGCAAGAAAGAATTAGCAGATGCAGTCCAAACTGCTGAGGAAGGTGTAGCTAATGCTCAGGCAAGGTTGGATGAAGTTAGAGAAGAGGCTCGAAAGCTTATTGATGAAGCTCAACTCAAGGCCAGAGATATGATTAAAGAAGCTACGGAAAAGTATCGCGAGGCCTCTGGTGAGCGCTGTAAGGCTATTCAGAACTTCAATAAAGAATTTGGTACATATACAACCACCTACACAGGCCAAAAAGCCTTGGAGGAATATAATCGCTGGAACAAGCACTTTAATGATGTGTTTGAAAACCTCTTCAGAGGTTGGTTCTAAGAGATTTCACAAGGTTTTAACCATATATAGCAAGAAGTCTCCCACCTCTTTAGGCGGGGGAGGATGTCACTAATTAAAAATGTTTTGCAGTGACTTGATATATGAGGAGAGGCAGGCTGAATGTTGGCCTGCCTCTTTCTAAAGGAAAGAAGATGAAGATAACACTTGATACAAAATTAAAGATGACAGATGCTGCTATCCAGATCATAAGCCAGGTTGGAATTCCCTATGTTACAGAGGGATTTGCAGGATACTTGATGGAACTTCCCAAAAAGTTCCATGCAATCTTTGTGGCAACTCTTGGAGAATTTGGACAGTGGTTCTTTGTATCCACAAGACCAAAGAGAGATTTCTTAAAAAAGCGAGAGCTGCTTAAGGTTACAAGGTTTCTAGTAAAGAATGGACTATTGGAGGAAGATTTGGAGGTGTTCTCTGAATACCAACCTCATCTGGAATGGAAAGGTCCTTATGCAGCAGTGATTAAGGTGCCTCAGCATTTAGCAGAGGTGCAGGATGACTTTGAAGCGAATGATCTTTTGGATGGTTTAGAGAATTTTATGGAGGAGGATCTATGAGTAAAAAATGGTTTGTGGTAGCTGATGTACACAGCTTCTTTATTGAGCTTAAAGCAGCCCTGGGAAGAAGAGGATTTGAAGAATCTAATCCAGATCACAATTTAATCCTCTGTGGGGACCTATTTGATAGAGGTCCTGGTTCCAGAGACCTATTCGAATTTGTGAAGTCTTTGGGAAATAGGTTTATCTATGTGAGGGGTAACCATGAGGACCTCTTGGAAGATTGTGTGGCAGATATAGTATCTGGTAGGTCTATAGGAAGACACCACTTTGGTAATGGCACAGTCCAAACAGTTGCAGATATTTGCGATATGGACTATTGGAGCGTGGCAGCAAGTAGAAGGTTTGAGGACACTAACCAACTCATCTATACTAGGACCAGGCCTCTTCTCGACTACATCTCAGCCCACAGTAAGGATTATTTTGAGTTAGGAGATTTCATATTTGTTCATGGATGGGTACCTACCATCAATCATAATCTAGGGGTCTTTGATAACAAGCCTCTAACACTTGCTCCTAGAGAGTGGTGGGATAACCAGGAGGACTATGAAGCAAGGGGTATCTGGAAGGATGCTAGGTGGACCAATGGAATGCAGGCTTGGAAGGATGGATGTGTAATTCCAGAGAAAACAATTGTTTGTGGGCATTGGCACTGCTCTTGGGGATGGAGCCACTTAAGACAGCAGAGGAAGGAATGGCCAGATAAGAATAGAAAAAATTGGCAGGAGTCCTTTGAACCCTTTGTAGATGAAGGTATTATTGCACTAGATGGATGTACTGCGTACAGCGGAATAATTAACTGCCTAGTTTTAGAGGAAAATTCTGAAGGAAAGGTGCAGTTGCAGGCTTGACAGCCTGTATAATTTTATGAGGGTTAGTAGCCCTCTATGTAAAATATTTTTTTTTGAGGTGAGCATATGAAGCGAATTGAACGAGCTAGAGGCACAGGTAAAACCAAAGAACTTATTGAATATGCACTAGAAAATGACTGCACCATTCTAGCCTTTACAGCACAGAAAGCAGCATCCCTAAGAGAGAAGTCCCTGGTTTATTTTGGTAAACCAGTAAAAGTCTCATATGGAGATGAGCCAGATCTCCAAGGAAAGGTGCTTATTGATGATCTAGATGGATTCCTTCCCTGTATAATTAGACATCTCTATCCTGATGCCATTCTAGAAGGATGGGCATTTACCACTCCAGAGGACTACATTGAGGTGACTAGATGAAATTCCAGATAAATGGAGTACTGCCCTTACCAGAGAAGGATGCTAATGGGGTAACCCTTACTAGCGAAGTCTACAAGCAGTTGGTGGAGAATTTAATTCCTGTGTATGATCTAGTTTCACGAGCACAAGGAAGAGGCACTAAACTCAAATCTATCCAAGTAGGCACAGTGCAGGGACTGATTCGACATCAAACCCTAAAATTTCAAGGCTACGTAGAAGGCAATTTTGCAGAGAGGCCTTATTTGCGGCTGATGTATAGGTACCTAGGTGATCAAATTGATCCCAGCTCTTTAGGCTTAGTATTCTCTGATCAGCCTGGAGCCCTTGGAGAATCTAACTATCAATTGAAGGAAGTGAAAGAATGAGTGTTAAACACGTAAAAGAATACTACAATCAGGTAACTGCAGACTATCTATCCATGAAGCAGGATCTTGTGGACATAGAGGAGGCAGCCAAGATCAATCAGGTATCTCCTGAACAGGTAGAAAACATGAGACAGTTAATTGCTCCCATAAAGGCTAACTATGAAACCATGTCCTACTATATGTACCTTCTCAATATGCCAAATAGAAAAGGGAAGCAGCCAGGATATCAAAAAAGATCGAAGTCCCTAGTAGAAACTGCAGGATCTAGAACCAAACAGGATGTCCTGAGTGAAAACTCATCTGCACTAGGAATGCTCGAAGAATTAAAGGGAGGACTGCAGAATGAGTGACGTAAAATCGATTCTAGAGGAACTTCACATTAGTCCTCGATTTGCAGGCTACTGGGATGGAGATGTTTATGTGATTGAGCCATCCAATAGTACAGAGTGGGGAACGATTGAGGCCAAGTTGGATGCAGGAGAGCAGCAAGGAGTTTTGGAGAAACTTGATGAGGAGTGTGAAGTAACTGTAGAAGGAGCTACTACTGTCTACACCTATCAGGACAGCTGCACCTTCACCTTGCTTGCAGATTTTGATGCAGATGAATACACACTAAGGATTAGCACTGAAGAATAATGAGTAAAGCAGATAAAATTTTTATAGAAACCTGTAAGAGCATACTAGATGAGGGAACCTGGGATACAAATCTCCAGGTTCGCCCTAAGTGGGAGGATGGAACGCCTGCTCATACAATCAAGAAATTTGGAATTGTCAATAGGTATAATCTCCAAGAAGAATTTCCTATCCTGACCATTCGTAGAACAGCATTCAAGTCCTGTGTGGACGAATTGCTTTGGATATGGCAGAAGAAGTCTAATAATATTAAGGATCTCAACTCCCACATTTGGGATAGCTGGGCGGATGAGTCTGGTTCAATTGGAAAGGCTTACGGATATCAATTAGGAGTTAAACATCAATATCTAGAAGGGGAGTTCGATCAAGTGGATAGAGTTCTATATGATCTCAAGCATAATCCTGCATCTAGAAGAATTATGACTAATATCTACAACTTCCAAGATCTTCACGAGATGAATCTCTATCCCTGTGCCTATTCGATGACCTTCAACGTATCAGGGAATAAATTGAATGGAATTCTCAATCAGAGAAGTAATGATGTCCTCACAGCAAATAACTGGAATGTTTGCCAGTATGCAATTCTTCTTATTATGATGGCTCAGGTGACTGACTTAATTCCTGGAGAACTTATCCATGTTATTGCAGATGCCCACCTATATGATCGACACATTGAGATGATAGAGGATATCTTAAAGCAGCCTCAATTTAAAGCTCCTAAACTTGTAGTAGATCCCAGCATTAAAAACTTCTATGATTTCACAGTAGACAGCTTTAAGCTGGTTGACTACCAGTGCAACTCCACTAAGTACAAGATTCCAGTGGCAATTTGAGGCGGTTAAATGAAGTTAATTTGCTGTGTAGATCAAAACTGGGGATTGGGGAGAGATAATCACCTGCTCTTCAATCTCCCAGAAGATATGAAAAGATTCAGACAGGAGACTACTGGAAAGGTAGTGGTTATGGGAGCTGCTACCTTTAAATCTCTCCCCAATGGACCCCTTAAGGGTAGAGTCAACATAGTGCTTGACCACACTGGGGAGCAGCATGAGGGAACTACTACAGTGACCTCCCTATATAAGCTAAGTCAGGAACTTATTAAATATGATTCCTCTGAGATCTTTATTATTGGAGGAGCTTCAGTTTATGAAATTATGCTACCCTTTTGTGATGAAGCTCTGATTACAAAGGTCCTTGCAGATGGGCAGGCAGATAGATTTTTTCCAAATATTGATGAGAATCCTCACTTCAAAATTGTATATGAGGGCAGTAGATTGAAATCAGCGTCAGGATTAGAATATCAATTCCTGACCTACAAATATGTTTCAGATGAGGTGAATAGTGAAAGCACTTGAAAAAGATTTAGATAAATTAGGAACAAGATCCTCAGAGATTGATCCAAAAGAAGATGAAAAACTTCTCAATAAAATTATCTTTGAGCTTGAATCCACAATGTTAAAGAAGAACTTGGTGGCACTGGCTGCCCCTCAAATTGGATTCCCCCATCGGGTATTCTGCTTAATGTTCAAGGATAACTCCAGAGGTAAGCCTGATATTCGAGCCTATATAAACCCAGTAGTGGCAGAGGCTAAGGGATTCACAATCACCAGGCAGCGCTGCGTGAATTTGGGAGATAAGGAATTCATTCACCCTAGATACGCACAGGTCCACCTGCAGTTCCAAGATAGGGAGGGAGAAGTTCAAAATCAAACCTTTATTGGGCAGACAGCTTTTGCAATCTCTCAGTGCACAGACCTCTTAGATGGAATGCTCCTCTCTGACATTGGCCTGGAGATTGATGAGCTATTTGATCAGGCTTCAGAAGAAGAAAAGATGCAACTGGTAGAAGCCTACAGTAACAACCTAGGTCTCTATAGAAGAGGACTTGAAGGAGATATCAGCAGTAATCCAGAGCTCAAGCAACTCAGCGATGCAGTAGACTACATGCAAGCAGTCAGAGATGGTAGGGTTACTATAGAGAAGGAGAAGATAGAGGGTGAAGTCCGTAATCCAGACCATCAATGATTCTCTAGAACAAGAGCTGGTCACACCTTGGGAGATGGATCTTAAAGAATCCATCTCTCAACCAGGAAGCCTTAGGCATGATGTTCCCTACCTCCTTCGGAACGATGGAAAAGTTTTTGCAGGACCTGGCTACGTGCATCCCTATATATTGTACAATGTCAATGACTCTCTTGCCTCCAATCTGGTGGATGCCCTGGATGTCTATGGGGGAGATTGGTGGTGGTTCTTCTACCAAAATTCCAACAATCCTGCCACCAAAAAGCTACTGAAAGATTGTGTGCAGTATCTTGCTGATATGGCACTGGGTGAAGCTGAATCAGAAGTGGACCTGTATGAATACTTTCGATTTGAGCCTGAATCTCTGCAGTCTCTAATGGATAGATTTGAAATTCAACCACGCTCCTCACAAGAGCCTATTTCAGAAGGACACATAAGAGGGTTAGAGGGGTGTCTAGAGGATCTAAACGATAGGTGTAACCAGGAGTTCCTGAGATTTAGATTGGGGGGACTGTTCTTCTCTGATCCCACCAAGGGGAGGGAGATTTATTTTAGAGTAAGCTCTACTAATTTCAATTGGTTCAATTTAATTTGGGAACTTGTTTACAGAAACAGGCAGACTCTCCAATCAGTGACTATCTCGGCAGATTCTCAATCTGGTAAAAACATAGGCACTCCTGTCTATATTCTAGATGGTCAACCAGTGGATCACATGCCAGTAGAGGAATTTGTAGAGCTTAGTGGTAGACCCCTTGTGGAGCACAAGCAGTATGTTCAAGAGGAGTTTGGCCCTTTCCACAATCATAATAGATTTTGTGCTCATCATAAAATATATATTGAAGACTGCTTCAGAGAGATAGAAAAATGAATTTTCAATACTTTGCAACTAAGGTGGTTAATGCTGATATTGAAGTGGATGATATAGGAAATTGTGCCCTTCAAGCCTTTAATGATAGAGGGGAAGAGTATAATCTTATTATCGAGACAAATCTGGGAACCTGCAGGTCTTTAGTGTTTGGTCCAGTGAGTCCAGACTTCGATTTGCTTCCTGAAAAGTTATCTATTCAATTTGAGAGGTTTAATTTTAGTCAGAAAACTATCTCCAAGATGATTAATAGATTTCTCAATGACCCTTATAAAAATATCACTCAAGCATTTACAAAAACCAAGGAAGAACTCCTAGTGGATCTTCCTGACCTAAAAGAATATATGAACCAGATTGATTTCTGGTGAGGAGGAAACAGGTATGAAGCCTATAGTTATTTGGATGGAAGAAAAGAATGTTGCCAAATTAACAAAGGAAGAACTGGAGGAAATAATTCAGCAGGCCTACAATCAAGGATATAATGCTGGATATGCAGCAGGATATGCAATCTCCACTGTTGGCACTTCAACTCCTAGCAGCCCCTCTTGTCCCCCTTACGTCAGCTGGAAACCTTATGACAGCCCTGCCTATAATCCATGTACCATTAGCACTCCAGTAGGCACTACTGAAGAGAGCAAGACACATGTAACCTTAAAGGGGTAAGGAAAAATTAACCAAAAATTATAGGAAGTCAGCTTTAATTAGTTGACTTCCTTTTCATCTTAATGTATAGTAATAGCACAAGATTGAAGGAAGCCTAAGCACCTTAAATCAAAAAACATAACATAATCTGGAGGAATAGTTAATATGGCACAGAAAGAATTTGTAATTAAAGCATCTGATCCTAAGGGTAAACCTTTTGAAGATGTTGTACACGCTAGTCACTATGGTCAGGCTAGGGATCTTTTCGAATGCAAGTACAATGGTAAATGCAGAATTAGAGCCTGCGAAGAAAAGAAGCGCTCCAAGTAAGTCCTGCAGAGGAGGTAAATTAACATGCACAAAAAAGATGCAACAAGTCCTGATCACTACAAGCAGGGCGGACTTGAGGTAATTGATATCTGGAAGGCCAAGTTGGACACCGAAGAGCTTATTGGGTTCTTTAAGGCCAATGTTCTTAAGTATGTCATGAGAGCAGATCAAAAGAATGGTCTTGAGGATTATCAAAAAGCAGCAGTATATCTTGGGTGGATAATTGATTGCAAAGAGGCCAATGGCGCTGAGGCAGTTGAGGCAAATACCAGACCTGAGCATTACAAGAAGGGAGGCATGCAACCCATTGATATTTTCAGAGCGAAGTTAACTGCAAAAGAATTCAAGGGTTTCTGCAAGGCCAACATCATTAAGTATGTATTAAGAGCAGACTATAAGAATGGTCTTGAGGACTACAAGAAGGCTCTTGTATATCTTAATTGGATTATTGAAAGAGAGGATAACAATAATACTGATCGCTAAGAGGTGAGGCAGGAATAAAAAAATACATTTAGGAGATGAAGATATGCACAATTATAAACCAGTAGACTACATTAGAGAATTTACAGTAGCAAACATCTATCCTGTGGCAAATCAGGATGTATATAAAGATGAGAAGTACATTATGCTTCTTGCTCACCTACTCAAATATTATAAAGAGGAGAATTTATCTAAGAATTCTTATCGAATTATTGATAATGGATTATATGAGGAAGCTCAAATTTCCACCGATGTTCAAACTATTATTGACAAGGTAGAGGCCTCTGAAATCGATGTGGATGAGTTCATTGTGCCTGACGTGCTCAATGAGGTAGATGCTAATATCGAAATGTTTAAGGCAAATCTTCCCACCATTAGAAAATACGTGGGCAAATACAACTTTATGTTTGTAGCTCAATCCACCACAGTGGAAGAACTTAAAAAAGCTATTAATTTTATCAACTCTTTCCACGAAGAACTCCCCAACATTTCAGTGGGATTCAGTAAATTATCTCCTCTAGATAGAATGAATGATGAGGTTATTGAAGTTTGGAAAACCTGTAAATATCCTATTCATGTCTTGGGCATCTGTACCACTTGGAGCGAGGTGGAGAAACTTAAAACCTTCTGTAGAGGCAATGACACCAGCCAGCTTGTTTATATGGTAAAGAATGAGGACACGATTCCTGAGGACCCTGTAAGTTACGCTAGATCAGGTCGCCGTGAAGATGGTCGTGGAGTAGAAGGTGTGGACATTGAATTAGAAGCAGATGTTCTAGATTCAAATAAGATTAGAGATTTCCGCAAAGTAGTCATGCCTAAATTAGGATTCAGCTATTAAAAACTCATCTCACCAGTAAATTAAAAAAGTCAGCATTAATTTGTTGACTTTTTTCTTTCTACGTAGGATAATATAGGCACAACCTGAAGGAGGTGTGCATATAATGTTAAGATGTGAGGGATATGAAATGTTTTATGGAACAATGAGGATAACTCCCAAGAACCCTCAATTCCAACCCTTTGAGATTACCACCACATGGCTCTACAAACCCGAATACAGTTGCTGGTATGGAAATGGATCTTCCTACATGGCAGGTATCTGCGAAGTAGTTTGGGATGGCACTGAGACTCCCAGAGGTTGAGATATGGCAGAAGTTCAGATATATACAGATGGAGCTTGCAGAGGAAATAATTCTGGAAAGCCTAATATTGGAGCTTACGCATATGTTCTCATCTGGGGAGAGCATAAGAAGTCTGACGCCAAGGCAGTGCATAATACAACCAACAATCAGATGGAACTTTTAGCTGCTATAAAAGCATTGAAGGCTCTCAAACCCACTGCCAAGTCAATGACTATTGACCTCTTCTCTGATAGCCAATATGTGGTTAGGGGAGTTACTGAGTGGTCCAAGGGCTGGAAGGCTAGAGGTTGGCTAGGTGTGAAGAATGCTGCGTTGTGGCAGGAATTAATTTCCCTAGTAGAGGACTTTCCTCACCTCAAGGTTCAGTACGTACCTGGGCACTCTACCTCAGAGTACAATAACTACGTGGACTATTTATGTAATGCAGCTATGGATATTGAATTGCAGAAGGAGAGACGTTGATGGACTACTGCTTGTGGACAAGTAGTTGCGTAGTACTTCACTCCCACCAGCCCAGGTCTCTGGTAGAGGATCACATCTGCTGCTTCACCTGCCCAGAAAAATCTAAATGTTCTTATTCTTGTGTGGATAGGAATAAGGGTAAGAAGTGTTCCTTCCAACGGACAGCAGAAGAGGTTACTGAAACATGGGCACCTAAGACCTTTACCTCAGCAGATACTCCTAAGACCACCAAAAGGAAGAAGGTAGAGGAGATTCCAGAGGAGATTCTCAGGGCTCGAAAGGAAGCCAAGAGAGTCGCTCGAAAGGCATTCACCTCCTCTGAGGAGGTGGTAGAAGTCAAACCTACAGCAGAGCCTAAGAAGTCCTCCTCTAAATCTGCACCCAAAAAGACTATCTCTAAAAGCAGCCCAGTCAAGAAATCTGCTACCAGGCAATCTGAAAAGCCTAAAACTAAAAAGGTTAAGTCCCTATGGGAGGTTCCCAAGCACATTCCAACCACAGTCAAGGAACTGGCTGAGCAGACTGGAGCAACCTACGCAAGAGCAAACTACCTGATCAAAACTAAAAAACTATCTTATGAAGAGGCATTAAAAATTCTTCAAAATTAATTGCAGATTGAAGTGAAAATTTGTTGACCTTTCATTTAGATTGTAAGATAATAAGGGCACAAAGGTTGAGCAAGACCTTTGAAGGAGGTTCTAAATTAGAAATGGATAAGGAATCAATTAAAAGATTAGAGCAGTATGGAAAGTGCAAGGTAAAGGAATATGAGGCCAAGAGCAAGATCTGCAGTGAGGATCAGTGGATAGCCAGGTATTATGACAAGCCTGAGAAAAAGAGTGAGTGCTTCACCATGTTTGGAGGCTACGTTGTAGTCTGTGCTGGAGTCATAATAGCTCTAACTGGTCTTATAACAGCTATTATTGTATCAACTACAAACCCCACCCTTGTAATGCTGGCAGCCTTCGTGCTAGTGGCTGGAGTGGTGATGGCTAGTTGTGAGTGGGGATCTGTTGGAATAATAGACCTTATTGGGGATATTATCAAATACTTCAAGAATAAGAAGTGGAATAGGACAGAGTATCCTGCTTTAGCAGCTGAGTGGGAATCTAATGCAGCAGATAGAGAAGTGGCTTACAAAAATGATCAGGCTAAGTGGACTGCTGAATTGTCCAAGGCTCAAAAGAAGCTTGAGAGCTTAGGTGAGATTGAGCCTGAAATAGAGGAGGCTTGGAATACAGACCAGCTCGATGATGTTATCAAACTCCTCAAGAGAGGCAGAGCAGATACAGTTGAGGAGGCCTTGGATATCCTTGATGAAGAAGCAGAATACGAAGCAGAGGAACGAGCTGCACAAAAAGCAGCTCAAGCTCAAGCAGAGGCAGAGAGATACAGAGAGGCACAGGAGCGGAGGGCTCGAGAGAGAGCTCGAGAGCAAGCACGCTATGATTGCATTCACTGCGCATTAAAGGTAGATTGTCGGCGAAAGTGGTCAGAATCCTCTATTGGGTGTGCAGCCTTTAGACCTAAAAATTAAAAAATTTCCCTCTAGAGGAGATAATTAGTTGACTTTGAATTTTGTTTGGTGTATAATATAAGTACAAGATCTTGCTGATACCTGCCACAGCTAATTGACGGGTCCTGATATAGAATAAGTATCCATTCAGAGTAGGTTAAGCTTTGCCAATATTGAGGTGTAGCCAAATGGTTAAGGCAAACGTCTTATAAGCGGGAGATTTGTCAGTTCGACTCTGACCACCTCAACCAGAAGAGTTTCAATTCACTCTATAATAAGAACTATCTTTGGGGAGTAGCCAAACGACTGCAGCATCAAAAGGCTGAAAACTGCACCACAGTGTAGGTGGAAAGCAAAAACTACCTGCTGCAGAATCTAATTGCTACCTCCTCAGAATTGCATGTAATGCCCTGTAGCCAAGTGGTTAAGGCACCAGATTTTGATTCTGGCATTCGTAGGTTCGAATCCTACTAGGGTAGCCATTAGCTCTACGTTATGTATTCGACTGAGCCTCATAAATGCAAACAGTAATACCTTCCAGACATTGCAGCGTCTGGAGTTCATCAGCTGGGGACTTGAATTTCTCATCCTCCGCCATCAAGGCAAGTCCAAATCCCTACCTAGGCTATGGAGGGGAGGAAGTTGCAT
>CAZTCE010000007.1:0-16748 GCA_964612205.1 uncultured Eubacteriales bacterium
ATTAATAATAATATGACTAGACTAGACTATATATTTAATTTAATTATAAATAATGATTACGAAAAATTGAAACTCGAAAAATTAAAGTTTGATGGTTTTAAATTGTGGTTAAAAAGATTGGATTTAAATGTTACTCAAGATTTTATTGATTTTTTAGAAATTGAAAAGCAACTAGAGTATAAAGTAATAATCACAACATTGTTAAAAGTATATACAAATTCATATAAAGTTTATGGAGATAAAATTACAAGAAATGATATATTTCATAAAATCTTGAAATCAAAAGAATATAAGGGGAATCTCGAAACGATGAACGATGAAGAAATAAAAAATTTTGCTAATTATTATTTGAAATGCTTAGAAAATTTTGTAGACGGAAGTGATACTAATGCGAAAATATGACGAATGCAATCATTTAATTGCTTGCGAAAATTGTGAGTGGTGTAGCTTTGTTGATTATTTCCCTTATTGTACATTACATAATCAAGATAAAGGGTTACTGGAAGTTTGCGATGATTTTAAAAGGTATAAACACAGAGTTTTTGAAATAAAAACAGAAAATTGAAAACGAACATCACCACTAAAATCAACACTTACGAAGAACAGGAGTGATATAAATGTCTAACGGCTTTGAAGACTGGACGGAAGAAGATGTAATAAAACATAATAAAAAAATAAGACAACTTACAGACTTAGGAAAGGTAAATTCGGAAGATTTTATGTACAAATCGAAAAACAATACTGCCGAACATAAAAAATCGAAATATGGGGCAAATAAAGTTGAAATTGACGGTATTAAATTCGATAGTCAAAAGGAAGCTGATTTTTATAACGAATTAAAGTTAAGATTAGCAGCTGGAGAAATAAAAGGATTTTGCAGACAAGCCGAATTTGTGCTTGCCAAAAACACGAGATACAAAGCCGATTTTATAGTTTTTAATAATGACGGTACATCAGAAATTATTGATGTGAAAGGCTTTAAAACGGAAGTGTACAAGCTCAAAAAGAAAGTATTTGAAGATAAATTTAATTTAAAAATTATGGAGGTTTAAAGGTGAAAAACGCAGAAGAATTACCAAAAGGCTTTGGATTCGTAGTATTATCATTTGCTTTTAATTCTGAGGGTGAAATGATATATGTTTCAAACGCTAATCGTGAAGATGTAGTTAAAGCAATGCAAGAGTTTATGATAAAAACTGAAAAAAATTATGGGAACGATACAGGAAAATATTAGATTAGGAGTTTGATTTATGGGAGAAAGTGAATATATACAACTTAACGATTTATTAACCAAGTATAGAATTAAATGTTTAAAAGAATATGCAATCGATAATAAAAACACAAAGTACAGACAAAAGATGCTTAGTCAAATACGAAGTATAGATAATTTACGAAAAAATATGATTTTGATAATTGATGAGGAGGGAGCAGAATGTTTGAACGATTAAAAAGATTAGTTGAAGAAATAAAAGCAGATACAAATATTAGTGCTGAAGATAAAAAAGGAATATTAAAAGTTGCAGAATATTTATTGACTAGAAATGATATGGACGAAAAATATAATAATCCTGAAAAAAATTTGCTAGATATGTGGCAACTTATAAAAAACGAAGCAAGAGAAAAAGCAACAAATGGAGTTGCAGTTTTTGACGATGAAGAAGTTTATTCAATAGCAATTCATTATTTTGATGAAAGCAACGAAGCTTTAAAATTAAATACTAAAACAACTAAAGTTGAAAAAAAAGGTAAAAAAGTTAGTTATGAAGATTCAAATGTTATTAAATAAAATGAGGCGACAAAACAAGACGAAATTTCACAAAAAGTTGACAACGAAAACATTACTGAAAAATATAAAAACGACGATGAAATAGCAATGATTTATAAAGGCAGAACAGTTACATATAAAGAACTACGAGATGGCACATATCTTTCAAAGTAGGTGATTTATCGTGGCATATATGAATCGAGAATTGAGAAATTTAGTTGAAGATATGGAATTGAATTTTGGACTTCCAGAGGACTGGAACAGTTATTTATTTGAGATTGGCAAGCATCATAATATTATAATTAAAACAAAAGATTCTTTTTATTGCACTAATTGTCAACAAACATTTAGTTGTAATGCTAAAGTAAAACAAATACATAAATGTCCTTATTGTAAGAAAAAATTGATGGTAAGGTCCAGTCACCTGAAATGGTTAGAATACAAAGACAACATTATGATGCTAGATAATTGCAACGGAAAGCTTATTTTAAGACTTTTCGAAATGAAATCAGAATATAATGCGGATAGACAAGAATTTGAACATTCAACTGTAGAATATGCTAGAAAATTAGTGAATGATGGTTATAGAGAGTTAAGAAATGAAAGAATATCTCCTGGAGTTACATCATTTTGTGTAAATCATTATAGAAAAGATAATGGTAATTGGAGGTTATACGAGGGTTATTGGTATGGTTCTTCAAATTATGGATATTTGTATAAAAATAATCTGAAAAATGTTTTAAATGGTACTGATTTAGAAAAATCGAGATTATGGGAGACAATAAAAGAACCATATATACGAGGATATGATATTAAAGACTTATTATATCAAGCACATACATCGTTATTTGAAACACTCGTTGAATTAAAATTATACAATCTTGCTGAATGTGCATCAAGTTTTCATTTTTATGAGAAGAGCAGTTTTTATAAAATATTTGGTGTTAGTAAAGATTATTACGAATTTATGAAAAAGCATAATATTACTTTAAGAGAATTAGAAGTATTAAGGCAATATCCAAGTAAAGATATTAAAAAGATTAGATTTTTAGTAAAGTATGCAAATAACTTAGAAGATATAAAAAAGTATATGTCTTTAGACAAGTTTATGGAATACTTTAAAAGTAATAAATTAGAGGATTCAAGACTATATCTTGATTACTTAAAATTTGCTGAAAAACTTGGATATGATTTAAAAGATAAAAAATATTTATTTCCGAAAAATTTAAAAGAAAAACACAATGAATACGAGAAACAAGTAAAGATTCACGAACAAGAAAGATTGACAAAATCAATATCAACAAGAGCTGAAATTTTGAAGAAAAATATATTTAAAAATAATGGTTTTATTATATTTCCAGCCGAAAGTGTACAAGCAATGATAGAAGAATCTACACAACAGCATAATTGCGTTAGAACTTATGCAGACAGATATGCAAATGGAGAATGTGATATTTATTTTATGAGGAAAGCTAATAAACCAACAGAGTCACTTGTTACTGTGGAAGTTGTAAAAAATAAAGTAGTGCAAAAGAGAATAAAACACAATGAAAAGACAAATGAAAAACAAGACAAGTTTTTAAAGACATGGGAAAGGAAGGTGTTGAACAGAGTTGCCACATAACAAGAAATTTAAAAAGAAAAATTATACTAATGAGGAGGATTGATTTTATGGAGATTCTATCACACGGAAAAGATGTTTACGACAGAATAAATTATTGCCAGCTTTGTGGTTGCGTGTTTAAAGCGAATAGAGATGATGCAAATGTGTTTTTAGAAGATAATATGTGCAAACACTATGTAGAATGTCCATCTTGTTTTTCACTCATTCTTATTGGAATTACTAAACAAATTTTTATGAAAAAGGGTGATTAAAGATGAAATTTGAAGATACAAAAGAGGTAAAGCAAATACTGGAAAAGATACACGAATTAGTAATGAGCATATCTACAGAAGAAAAAAGGTTAAATAAAGAATTAGAGGTACAAGAAAATATACAACAAGATTTATTACACGAAATTGAAATAGCAAATTTGAATGCTATTGAAATAACAAAAGTATATTGCCTATTAAGAAAAAACAGAAAAGAAAGAAGAAAAGTAAAAGATACATTAGAATTTATTCATTCAATAAAACCATACACGAATAAATTTGTTGAAAAAGGAATTTTGTCGGAAACTAGTTATGCGATAAAGAAAATTGAAGTGTACGACCAACACCTAAAAACAAGAATATATACTCCAAGAGTTTTGAAAGACTTGAAATGTGCGAAAAGCAAGGAGGGAAAAAACAGTGAGTAAAAAAGAGAACGACTAAATAAAGAATATAGATTTTGTCCTATTTGTGGTCGAAAAACTATAATCATAGTAACTGAAGGACGATTGTGGGAAAAAACATATATTGAATGTTTTTCTTGTCGAAAAGCGACATATGTAAGAGGGCAATGTAATATAAATAAAATAACAAATAGCAAAAGAAAGAGGTGTGTTGAATGGAAGAAAAACAAATTTTTAATGCTGGAGATGCAAAGTTAATACATGAAATTGTAGAAGAGGCGGCAACAAAAGCAACATTAAATACACTAAAATATTTGAAAACAGAACAAAAGGAAAAAGAAAAAAACAAATATGATAGACGATTAAGAAATACAGAATTATTACTTAGAAATTATAGAAACTTCAAAGAACATGTTGAAAATGCTACATATTTTGATGAAGAGCTTGAAGTAGAAAACTTAGAGGACGAATTTGACAAAGAAGAAAATGAAAAAATGTACATAAATTCTATTTTAAGAACTAAAAAGCGAACGAAAGTTATGTTGAAACACATTGATAGATGCCTAGAATATTACGAATGCAAATGTTTAATGTCTGATAGAGAGGATATACAAAGAAGAATTAAAGTAATAAAAATGCTATATATTGACGAAGAAAAAATGTCGCATTTTGAAGTCGCAAAAAAATTAGGAGATGTAAGTTTGAAAACCGTGGAACGCACTAAAAAAGTGGCTTTGACGGAAATGACGGCTTTGCTTTTTGGCATAGATGGGGTCAAATTATAGGTCAAAAACATGTCAAAAAAGTTCCTATTGACATGTCGGATTTAAAATTGTAATATGTAAGTGTGAAAAATTCGAAAGAGAGCAAATACCTTTTAAATATAAAAATTTTAGGAGTTCGTAATTTAATTATTACGGGCTCTTTTTATATGTGAAAAATTCGAGGTGCATTATGAAAAAAGAACTTAAGAAAAATAAAAGATGTTTTTTATGGTTTAGACACAAAATTATATACATTAAAGGTTATGGGTATAGATGTAAACATTGTGGAAAGCCTGCATCATATTTAAAGTGAGATGATTACAAATGAAAAGTTATAATCGAATAAGAGAGAGCATTTATAATGATATTGAAAGAGAAAGACGACTTAAAATAATGTATATGTGCCAGCAATGTCCTTTTTATCTTGAAAAGAAATGTTCTGTAGATAAGTGTGTTAATGAAGTAAGGAGAAGTGTAATCAATGAAAATTCAAAAAATTAAATTATCAGAATTAAAAGAAGCGGAATATAATCCAAGAATTGATTTGAAACCTGGAGACGAAGAATTTGAAAAAATCAAACGAAGCATTCAAGAGTTTGGATTTGTAGAACCAATAATAGTTAATTCTGATATGACAATTATTGGTGGACATCAAAGATATAAAGTGCTGAAAGAATTAGGATATGATGTTGCAGAATGTAGTATCGTTGATTTGGATAAAACTAAGGAAAAAGCACTTAATATTGCATTAAATAAAATCTCTGGAGATTGGGATAATGAAAAATTAGAAAAGTTGCTTGCAGAATTGAATGAAACAGATATTGACATAGCCATAACAGGTTTTACATTTGATGAAGTTGACGATATTTTAAAGGATATAACAGGTTCAAAAGAAGATGATTTCGATGTAGATAAAGCATTAAACGAAATAGAAGAACCAATAAGTAAGCCAGGAGACATTTGGATACTTGGTAATCATAGGTTGATGTGTGGGGATAGTACAAATGAAGAAAGTGTAAAAAAGTTAATGAATGATGAATTTGCAAAGTGTTTATTCACATCACCACCTTATAATATGGCTTCTAAAATGTATGAAAATTATAATGACAATTTGGAAAGTAAAAAATACATTGACTTTAATTTGAATGTTGTAAATTTGTGGTTGAAACATTTAAAAGGATACTTATTTTGGAATATTAGTTATAACAAAAATAGCAGATGTGAATTTATTGAAATTATATATAGAATTATTAAAGAAACAGGGTTAAGGTTTTTAGAACTAATCGTATGGGATAAAGGACATGCTATGCCAATTGTTTCAAAAGAAATGCTGACAAGACAATACGAAGATATTCTATTGATGGCAGATGAAGAAACATTATCTCACGATATGGAGTTATATTATTTGGGAACAACTGACAAAAGGGGATATTTTAATAAAGTAAAAGGCAAAGGGATAACAAACTATTGGAGAATAACAACAGGAGATACACAGTTAGATAATCATAAAGCTTGTTTCCCCGTTTTATTACCGAGTAGAGCCATAGAATTAACAACCAATAAAAATGATATTGTTATGGATTGTTTTGGAGGAAGTGGAACAACTTTAATTGCTTGTGAACAATTGAAAAGAAAATGCTATATGATGGAACTTGATCCGGTTTATTGTGATGTTATTATAAAACGATGGGAAGCACTTACAAATCAAAAAGCTATAAAAGCTTAGAATAAATTTTAAGAGCAAGGTTGGTGGTGGTTTATGTGACTGCTAAAAAAATACAAAAAATTGAAATAGATTATAAAAATGGTCTTAAATATCAAGAAATTGAAAATAAGTATAAAATATCGCATAAAGATTTGCGAAATCTTGTGAAAACTCAAAAATGGACTAGGAACAGTAATAGAAGTAAAGTCGCAGAAAATAATAAAAATGCAGTTACTACTGGAGAATATGAAAGCATATATAAAGATGTATTAGATGATGAAGAATTAGAATTGTTTAATAATTATAGTGTAGAAAACAAAGTTAAGGAACTTGAAAACGAATTAAAACTATTGATTATTAGAGAAAAAAGAATGCTTAAAAGAATTGCAACTTTAAATAATACTGGTAAAGATTTAACAATTAACAGTATAACTCGAAATAAATCTAGCACTACTGAATATGGTGGAACAGAAAGTGAAAGTAGTAGCACATACGCAGAATCAACTGTTGAAAAAATACAGAGAATTGAAGAAGCACTCACGAGAATTCAAGAAGCAAAAAGAAGATGTGTAGATTCGATATATAAAATTGAAATTGAAAACAAGAAGTTTGATTTACAAGAAAAAGCATTTAATGCTAAAAATGATGATGGCAATAAAAATAAAGAAGGTAAGCTTGAAGAATTATTTAATTTAATAAAGGATGGTGTTGCTAATGAGTATTAGACAATTATACCATCCAAAACAATTAGAGGTATTGAATTTTTATTTTAATACCGATTTTTTTATGCTTATTCAACATGGTGCGAAGAGAACAGGAAAAACAATTTCAAACAATGATATGTTTTTAATGGAATTAGCAAGAATAAAACATATTGCAGCTGAAGAAGGAGTGAACGAACCTCAATATATATTAGCAGGAAATACTTTAGGTAGCTTGCAAAGAAATGTGTTGCAAGAACTTGTTAATAAATATGGAATAGAGATTAAATTTGATAAATTCAATAGGTTTAAATTGTTTGGAGTTCTTGTTTGTTGCTTTGGTCATGGAACTGTTACAGATATGAGTCGTATTAGAGGTATGACTTCATACGGTGCATATATAAACGAAGGCTCTACCGCAAATGAAGAAGTGTTCAATGAAATAAAATCTCGTTGTAGTGCAACTGGTGCAAGAATACTTGTAGATACAAACCCAGACCATCCGGAACATTGGCTTTATATTGATTATATTTTAAAAGCGGATGGGAAAACGATTCAAGAATTTCATTACGAACTTGATGATAATACTTTTTTAAGTGAAAGATTTAAAAATAATTTAAAAAAGTCGACTCCTTCAGGAATGTTCTACGATAGAGATATCCGAGGGTTATGGGTTACTGCAGAAGGTGCAGTTTATAAAGATTTTAACAAAGATGTTCATTATATACACGACTTGTCAAAATATGAATTTGTAAAGTATTTTTGCGGTGTTGACTGGGGTTATGAACACTATGGAGGAATTGGAGTATTTGGAGAAACGGCAGATGGAAAAGTTGTTTTTATAAAAGAATATTCTGCACAGTATGAGGAAATAGATTATTGGGTAGCAATAGCTAAAAAAATAATAAAGATATATGGAAATATAACTTTTTATTGTGATAGTGCTAGACCTGAACATGTAGCAAGATTTAAAAGAGAAGGAATAAAGGCAAAGAATGCAAATAAAGCTGTTTTAAGTGGTATTGAAATGGTTGCAAGAAGATACAAAATGAAAACTTTGTTAATTTATTATCCTGGTGTAAATAGATTTAAAAAAGAAATATATACATATGTTTGGAATGCTAAAACAGGTGAACCAATAAAAGAAAATGACGACATACAGGACCTTATAAGATATGCAATTTATACTGAATATACAAATAAAGGTGGCGTACAAGTTTTAAAATAGAAAGCGAGGAAATAAAAGTATGGAGAGAATGAGCGTAAACGAAGTAAAACAAATAATTGAAAATGACAGAATACGAAGGCTAAAAATTCAAGAATTACTTCGTTATTATGATAATGAAAACGATATAGTAAGAAAAGGTGTAGTGCCTGTTGATAAAGATCCTTTGAGAAATGCAGATAATAGAATAGCACACAATTTCCACGAACTTATGGTAGATGAAAAAGCTGGGTATATGTTTACTTATCCAGTAATTTTTGATACAGGCAAAAAAGAAATTAATACAAAAATAACTGAAATATTAGGCGATGAATTTGAAGATGTTTCACAAGGACTATGTATAGATGCTAGTAATGTTGGAAAAACTTGGCTACATTATTGGATTGATAAGGAAGGGAAATTTTTATATGATGCAGTAGCAGATGAGCAAATAATACCTATTTATCAAAATACATTAAAAAGAATATTAGGAAAATTATATAGATATTATCCAGTACAAGAACCTGATGAAACAAGAACCGGAAAAGTAAGAAACTTTGTTTATTTTGAACATTGGGAAATAGACGGATGGGAAGAATTCAAATTTGAGGGGACTTTGGATTCAACAGGATTAAAGTATATTGAAACACAAGAGTTTTTAAACAAACTTGGAGACATACCATTTATTAAATTTGCTAATAATAGAAAAGAAAAAAGCGATTTATTGAAATATAAAAAACAAATAGATTTGTACGATAGAGTGATGTCTGGTTTTGCAAATGATTTAGAAGATATACAACAAATTATATACATATTAGAAAATTATGGTGGTCAAGACTTAAATGAATTTGTGAGTGACTTAAAAAGATTTAAAGCAATCAAAACAGATACTTCAGAAGCTGGCACTCATGGAGGAGTAAGTACATTGCAAATAGAAATACCAGTAGAAGCAAGAAAAGTAATATTAGAAGTGTTGAAAAAACAAATATATGAAAGTGGACAAGCATTACAACAAGACACAGAAAGCTACGGTAACGCAAGTGGTGTTGCATTAAAATTCTTTTATAGAAAATTAGAATTAAAAGCTGGTATGATGCAAACCCAATTTAAAAAAGGATTTTCAACATTTATAAGAGCAATACTAAAATACTTAAAGTATGATGTTAATATGAAAGTTGTTCAAACTTGGACAAGAAATATGATTTCTAATGATTTAGAAAATTCAGAAATTGCTCAAAATTCAAATGGAATATTATCTCAAAAAACAATATTAAAAAATCATCCTTGGGTTGAAGATCCTGAAGAAGAATTGAAACAAATAAAAAGTGAAAGCGAGCAGCAATATAATTTTCCAAAACAAGATGATGACGAAGGAAATGATGATAGCAAAAATGACGATACAAAAAAAGAATAGTAGGTGATATTGATGACGAATGAAAAGTATTGGCAAAGACGTTCAGAACAAATTGCAGAATTACAATATCGCAAATCTGATAGTTATATAAAAAACCTTGAAAATCAATATAATAAAGCCTTAAAAAGCATACAAAAAGAAATATCATCGTTTTATGCACAATATGCAGATAATAATGGAATATCATTTGAAGAAGCTAAAAAACTACTTACGGATGAAGAATTAAGCAAATTTAAAATATCATTAGAAAAATACAAAGAATTAGCATTAGATAAAACTAATGAAAAATATTTAGATAATTTGTATATGAAAAGCAGAATAAGTCGACTTGAAGCATTAAAAGCACAAGTACAAATCAATGTACGAGCTTTAGGAGAAAATCAGCAAACACAAATGTGCGACTTATTAAAAGAGTCTTATACAGATACATATTATAGAAATGTTTACGAAATAGAAAAAAATATAGGTTTACACACTAATTTTGCAAGATTTAGTGAAAATCAAGTTGAAACAATTATTTCTAAACCTTGGTTATCTGAAAATTTTAGTAGTAGGATATGGAGCGATAAAGAAAAGTTAATTAGAGAACTAGAAACAAACCTTACTCAAGGTATGATTATGGGAAAAAGTATGTCACAAATTGCTGACACTATTTCTAAAAAAATGGGAGTAAGTTTTGGCAGAGCAAAGACTTTAGTTAATACTGAAATGGCTTATATTAGCGAACAGGCGACATTAAGAAGTTATAAAGAAACAGGAGTACAATATTATGGATTGGTTGTTTCTTTAGATTTAAGAACATCAGATATTTGCCAAGATATAGATGCTAGATTAGGAAATAAAAAATTTAAGGTTTCTGAAGCTAGAGTCGGAATTAACTGGCCACCGTTTCATCCTAATTGTAGAACAACAACTTATCCAATAGTTTTAGAGGAATTTGACATAGATAGCAAAAAACTTGCTGTTGATAAAGACGGTAAGAGAATTTTAGTGCCAATGGATATGTCTTATAAAAATTGGTACAGAAAATATGTAGATCCAAAAGTCAATTTAGCAAACATTTTGGAACTTCCTACACTTTTGAAAAAATTGAATGGAGTTATAAATGAAAATGAAATGTCTGTTAGAACAGAAAAATTTATAAATTCTAATTTGGATGATAATAATATAGAAATCGATTATAATAGTAAAAAACCATTGTATTATAGTATAGATGATGATAAGATAATCATAAATCCAAAGCATCCGCAGATAAATGATTATGATACAATAAAATCGCTTGTTCATGAAACAGTACATATGTTAGATGTAAACAATAGTATTTCAGTTGATTTACGAAATGATATTGCTAAAGCTTTAGAAGATGCAAAAAAGATATTGCTTGATGAGAAATATGTTGATGTACTTATAAAATTTGAAAACAATATGTCAATAAGTGATATTTTTTCTTGCGTAACTGATAATAATTTGTATGGCAACTATATGCATTCAGATGAGTATTGGTCAAGAATGGGAAATAAAGAACGAGAAATTATAGCTAATTTATATACAGAATATATAGTTGAAGATAAAGAAAGTTTGGATTTTATAAATAGTATATTGCCATTAAAAGAATTATTAGGAAAGGTAGTTGAAGTTTATGAGCATATTTGATGATGAAGCAAAAGAACTTCGAAAGAAGTATGAAGATAAATTCAAAAAAAGAGCTCCAGGAATAAATTATGATGAATTTGATAGTTTAGAACAATACAAGGAGTACTTAAAAAATTTAATTGAAGAATAAGAGGTTATCGTTATGATAGCTTCTTTTTTTATGCCCCATAAACCGTTAAGGCAGATAAACTGGTCGGGAAATACTCTTGCGAAATGAGAGATAAACTTTCGATAGCACCGGAAGACACCGGAGATAAAAACGAAGCTAAAATTTAAGGAGGAAAATATGGAGTGGCTAAAAAATATTGTAGGTGAGGATTTATTTAGACAAGTTGAAACAAAGGTAAATGAACATAACAGTAAATCTGAAAACAAAGATAAGCAAGTAAAAATAGTTAATGTGAATGATGGTGAATATGTTAGTAAATTAAAATACACAACTTTAGAAAATGAATTAAATACAACAAAAACATCATTACAAACAGCAAGCACAACTATTGAAGATTTGAAGAAAAATAATACTAGCAATGCAGATTTACAGGCTAAAATAACTAAATATGAGACAGAAAAACAAGATTTAGAAAAGACTCATAAAGAGGAAACATCTAAACTTATTAAAATGGCAGGAATAAGAGAAGCCTTATATGAAGCAAAAGCAAAATATCCAGATTTACTTGCTGAAAAATTTGATTTAACCCAAATTATTTTAGATGAAAAAGGTGAAAAAGTTGTATCTGGAATTAAAGAACAAATGGATAGTATAAAAGAAAGTTATAAAGATTTGCTAGGAGAAACAACTAATAATAATCCATCATCTCCATATAGCTATGTTCCAAGAAATCCAGGCAATCCTGGAGCAGGTGGCAGTGCTGATTTTGTAAGCATTATCAGAGAAAATCAAGTAAAAAGATAATAAAAGTATTTTTTTAGGACTGTAATCAAATTACGGTCTTTTTTTATTTTAAAAATTTAAAGGAGGAAATATTTATGTATTTAAAAGATGAACTACAAGGTTTTGTTCCAGTAGAACAAGCAAAAGGTATTATGAAAGATGTTGCTAGAGGATCTAGCATTCTTAGATTGTCAAAAGTAGAAAATATGGCATCTGAAACTAAAAAGTTTTCAGTTATGACAGAAGGTCCTGGTGCATACTGGGTTGGTGAAGGTGAGAGAATTCAAACATCAAAAGCTGGTTGGATTTTCCCAGAAATAACAGCAAAGAAATTAGCAGTTATTATTCCAATAACAAAAGAAAAATTAAATGATACAACAATCGATGTATTTGCTGAATTAAAAGAACCTATTGCAGAAGCTTTTTACAATGCTATTGATGCTGCTGCATTTTTCGGTACAAACTCACCATTTGCTAAAAGCATTTTTAAATCTGCCGTTGATGCTGGTAATGTTGTAGTAAGAAATGAAGCTGTTTCGTTAGATTTAGATATTTCTGATGTAATGGCATTAGTAGAAGATTCTGGTCATGATGTTAATGGTTTTGCTGCACATTATGGATTAAAGAATGATTTAAGAAAATTAAGAGACCAAAACGGTAACAAATTATTTGTTGATGGTGTAGATGACAAAGAATTATATTCAAATCCTATAGAATTCTCAAGAAATGGTGCTTGGGATAAAGAAAAAGCAGATGCTATTGCAGCAAATTGGTCTAATTCTTTAGTTGGTATTAGAGCTAATATTGAATATGAAGTATTAAGAGAAGCAACATTACAAGGCACTCTTGATGCAGATGGTAAACCATTGTCATTAGCAGAACAAGATATGATTGCTTTAAAAGTATCTATGAGAATTGGATTCTTACCAATTAAAGATGATGCATTTGCAGTTTTATGCAAAACACAACCAGTAACTGAATAAGAGTGGGAATTTCCCACTCTCTTAAATTTAATTAAAGGGAGAGAATAGAATATGAAATTTAATAAATATGAAAAAAATGGTATTGTAAGAATTGCGACAGAAAAAGCTTTTAAGACTTTATATGAAAAAGAAGGCTATAAATTAGTTAAAGAAAAAACAAATACAAAGGCAGAAACTGTTGCAAAAACATCTGAAGAAACAACAACAGAAAACAAAGTAACTAAAAAAGATTTAGTTGCTTTATGCAAAGAAAAAGGAATACCAGTTGAAAAAAATGATACTGTAGAAACATTAAAAGAAAAATTAAATGCAGTAGAAGATACTGAAGAAACAACAGAAGGTGAAACAACAACTGATGGAGAAAGTGAAGAAAATACTCCTGAAGAATAGGAGGAAATAATATGCTTGAAAAAATAAACGAAAAACTTGATTTTGATTCTAAAGATATAATCGAAAGATTAGTAAAAAAGCTTGGTAAAACAGAAGATGAAGTTTATGAATTATTACTTGATGTAATTGAAATAGTTTTAGGATATATTCATTGCGATAAAGTTCCAGAAGGATTAGAAAGAACTTTATATAAAATGATTATTGACTATGAAACTTTAGAAACTTCATCTTCAGCAAGTGATAGATTTAAAAGTGATATAAAGAGTGTACAGCGTGGAGATGTAAAAACAGAATTTCAAGACACAAGTGATAAAAAACTTACTGAATCTACTCGAAGTGTACTAATTAAAGATTATGCAGCTATATTAAATGGTTTTAGAAAAATGCAGAGGTGATGTTTATGTTATATAATACTGTTTCTATCGAACGAGAAGCAATAGAAAGTACCTATACAGGTAAAATGAAAGTTACTCGTAGGCAGATGGTAGAAAGCACTACAAATTATTCAACAAATATTGTTGAAACTGTGGTATACGAAGATAAAGCCTGTGCATTATCTAAAGATAGACTTGCAAAAGCAAATCAAAAGAGTGATGTTTCTGATATTGAATATACTTTGAAACTTTTTTGTGCTCCTGAAATAGATATTAAGCCAGGAGATAGAATTGAAGTTACTCAAGATGGTATGCAATATATATTGAAGCATACAGGCGAGCCGTTTAAATATCCTACTCATCAAGAATTTATAGTAGAGAGAAAGGAGAAAGCATAATGGCTTCATGGGGAAGTTTTGATTTTAGCGAATTTAAAAAACTTAATAATAATATAGATAAAGCATTAAAAGGAAGAATAGTAGATTCTTTTTTATTTCAACTAATGAATGATATTGCAAATTTAGGAGTAAAAAAAGTAAGAGCAAGAACTCCATCAGATAGAAGTAGTGGAGAAATGAAAAGGAATTGGTACGCTTCACGAGCAGAAAGAAGAGGTCAATATATTTATGTAGAAATATATAACACGAAAGAATATTCAAGTTTTGTTGAAAATGGATTTAGAGCCCATTTCGTGCCAGGAACATGGAGTGGAAACATATTTTTATATGATTCAGAAGCAAAAGAAGGTATGTTTGTAGGCGATAAAAAGAGTGGATGGGTGGAAGGTCAATTTATGCTTAGAATATCAATAAACGAACTTGAAAAAATGATGCCAGCAATAACAAATAAAAAATCATTAGAATTATTAAAGAAAATATTTGATGTAGGAGGTAAAAAATGAATGAAAAAATAACAAGTTCCATCTTGAGAATTTTAAAAGAGAACTATAAAAATGTTCCTAGAACAATAGAAAAGATAGAACAAGGTTTTAAAGAACCATTGTTTTTTATAAAATCAATTAAACCATCTCAAGAGAAAAAAGGCGATATTAGATATAATAGAGTTTACGAGTATGACATTAGATATTTTTCAAATTCAAATGAAGACAAAATAAGTGTTGCTGAAAATTTACTTATATTATTAGAATATATTAAGTTGGAAGATGAATCCTTATTAAGAGCTAAAGAACTTTCTTACAATATTGAAGATGACGAAACATTACATTTCTTTGCGAAATATGATGTTATGCTTATAAAACAAAAAGAAAAAGTTCCTACTATAGAAGAAATGGATTTGAAAGAGGGGATAAAAAGTGAATAAAGTTAGTAAATCAACTAAAAAAACAAATAAGACAACAAAGTCAATAAAATCAATAAACTCAAAGAAAGAAGTAACGGAAAAAAGATATTCTGTTACTTCTATTTTATTGAGTAAAAAATATACAGATGTAGAAAAAGATATTTTAAAGGCAATATTACTTTCAAATGTGTTATACACACATGAAGAAGTAAAAGAAATATTGAAAAAATTTAATGAAAGGGTGGTTTAAAATGGGAGGAAATTTTACAGTCCAAAACAAAATTCGTCCTGGTGCGTACATGAATTTCAAATCAAACAGTGGTAATTTAGATTTAATGTCTAGTAGAGGCACCGTAGTAATACCGCTAGAATTATCGTGGGGAGCCGAAAAACAAGTAATTGAGGTAAATAAAGATACAGACATATTCAAAACTTTTGGTCATTATATAACTGATTCTGAAATGCTTTTAATAAAAGAAGCAATGAAAAGAGCAATTAAAATATTAGTATATAGAGTTAATACTGGTACAAAAGCTACAGGAACAGATGAAACGTTAAAAGTTACTGCTAAATATTCAGGAATAAGAGGAAATGATATAAAAGTTACAATAGTTGAAGATGCTGACAACGAAGGATATTTCTATATTAATACTATTTTAGAAGATAAAGTAGTAGATACACAATATATCAATAATGTTAGTGATGTAAAAACTAATGAATATGTTGAATTTGAAGCAGTAGGTGATGCAATAGCTGCAAACGAAGCAGGAATTGTTTTATCTGCAGGAGCAAATGGCGAAGTAACTAATGAAAATTATACTGAAGACTTTTTAAATGCTATTACTCCATACGAATTTAATACAATAGCTTTACCAGTAGATACTCTTGAAATAAAACAAGCAGTTTGTAATTATACAAAACGCCAAAGAAATGATGAAGGTAAAAAGATTCAAGCTGTTGTTGCAGATTATAACAATGCGGATCACGAAGGAATAATATCAGTCAAAAATGGTGTTGTTTTAGAAGATGGTACAACTTTAACAAATGCACAAGCAACAGTTTATGTGGCAGGGTTAACTGCAGGATCTGCAGTAAATAAATCTAATACTTATGAAGTATATGATGAAGCTATTGCTGTACCAACTGAAGATAAATATACAAATTCACAAATTGAAGAATATTTACAAGCAGGACATATTGTGTTTGTAGAAAAGAAAGAAAAAGTTGTTATTGAGCAAGATATAAATACATTACATACATTTACTTTGGAGAAAACAAAAGAATTCTCTAAAAATAGAGTTATGCGTTGTTTAGATGCTATTGGAACT